>JAITAY010000279.1 GCA_031283915.1 Tannerella sp. | reverse complement strand
GGCGAATCATACCGGTTTGTCTATTCGCAAATAGACGAACATCAGTCGCCGGATCTCAGTTCCGCTTTATTGGTCATACCGTGGCAACCGCTGTATGATCCTTCTCTGCCGGGCGGTTTGGCCTATCCCGGACGAACCATCGACGGTACATTTCGTGGATATGGATATGGTGCAGCTTCCATAAATAATTTCCTGGGGAGCGACCTTTATAATAAGGTTCAACGCGAATTAATGCGAAATCTGGGAACTTTTTATGCCGAACTTTCTCCATTCGCGGGTTTCAGAGTGAGAGGAACATTCAGTTTTGATTACTATACGAACAAACGGGATACGTATAGGGAGCCTGGAGAAACGGTATACAGTGTAGTCCCTACAGACCGTTCAACGCAGGGAAATACGTTTTTCATCCGAAAGACAGAAAATACGAATATAGTAAAGGAGTTGATGGTAGCCTATGCAAACACATTCAACCATCATTCGGTCGATTTGGTACTCAATGCCATGTCTCAGGATGTTCGCTGGAATTTGAATCAGCAAAGCATTGAGCAAAACTCGCCGATTGTCAGTTGGGAGCAACGGTATATTAATGAAGGTTGGCCTTCGGAAGACAAGGTGTTAATGCTTTTACCCTTTAGTTCCGGCTTGATCGGTTACATGGGGCGGCTCAGTTATAATTATTCCCAGAGATATTACATCGATGCAACGATTCGCCGCGATGGAACTTCCAAGTTCGGGCCCGGCTATAAATGGGGCACGTTCCCTTCGTTTGCAGGCGCCTGGCGCATTTCGTCCGAAAAGTTCATGCAACCTATTTCCTGGTTGGACGATCTGAAAATTCGCGGCGGATGGGGACAGTCCGGTAACCAGGAGACGCGAGACTATGCGTTCCTGTCAATGGTCAATCTGAATCCGAAAGCCGCTTTCGGCGCGGATGCCGGCAGTGTGGGAGACGGCATCATCTATCCGGCGGCGGCATTAGGCGATTTTCCGGTGGCTGACATGGGCTGGGAAACGGTTACCACTTTTTCGTTGGGATTTGATCTGGTCGCTTTGCGGAACCGCTTGAATTTTACGGCCGAATATTATAACCGGCAAACGGACGGTATTTTGCAGTCCATCGTTATCCCGTGGACCATTGGCGCTTTGAACTCGCCTGTGGTAAACTTAGCCAGAGTAAACAATCAAGGGTTCGAGTTTCAGGCAGGTTATAACGAACGTTTCGGCGAGATAGGGGTCAATGTAAACGCCAACCTGACTACCGTACGGAATCGGGTGAGCGACTTATATCGGAATCAACCGACATCGAATGGGGATTTACGTATTGAAAACGGCTATTCCATGAATTATATTTACGGCTACAAGACCGACGGCATTTTCCAGTCAGACGCCGAAGTATCAGCGTACGTTGATAAAATAGATGATATAGGATACATGACCCAAAAAGCGCCTGGCGATGTCCGTTACGTCGATTTGTACGGGGCGCCCGGCGATGCCGATCCCGAAGGCGCTTTGAAACATTATGAACCGGACGGGAAGATTGATGACTACGACAAAACCTATCTGGGAAAAACCATTCCGGGATATTACTATGGCCTTACCCTTGGCGCTACCTATAAAAACTGGGATCTTACCCTGGGATTTCGCGGGGTGGGCGATGTACAGAAAGTCAGTAGCTTGGGATTGACTACCATCAGTGCAAGCGGACAGCGTTATCTTGCCGACTATCGGGACCGATGGACGCCTACGAATCATTCCGACAGGATTCCAAGAGCCATTCAGGGAGATCCTTCCGGGAATAACCGGATATCGTCACGTTTTGTACAGGATGCCGGATTTTTTCGTTTCCAGAACGTTCAACTGGGATACAACATCAAGGGGGCTTTTCTGGATCAGGCCGGCATAACGAATCTGCGTTGTTATCTTTCCGGTTCCAACCTGTTTGTGATTACTCCTTTAAATGATCTCGACCCGGAAAATATTACTACGCCTACGGTATTCTCCGTGGGAGCCAATATCAGTTTCTAATTTCTAATCAAAACAATATATGAAAATGAATAAGATGATAAAATACACGGTAGGGGTCTTATTGTTTGGTATGATTTCCTGCAATGAAGATACTATTAATCTGGATCCGATTGGGGATACGGAAGCCGGTTTTTTCCAGAATGAAGGACAAATGCAGCAAGCTGTATTTGGCATTTACCAGAAAGTATCTTTCTTCTATGCTTTCAGAGGTGGACAGAATAACAATGTCTTTCCCGTCACCCTGTTGCCCAGTGATGATTTGACGACGCCAAGCAACTCCTATGCCACCGAGAATTTCACGGCGCTGAACGGTTCCAATGGTCAGTTGAACCTTTATTACCAGTTTGCTTATCAGTTGCTCGCACGCGCCAATACGGTCTTGCAAAAAATTGAAACCAACGGAGATTTCGCCTACACTACATCCCCGGAACAAAAGAATTACCACAAAGGCGAAGCCCTGTTTTTGCGTGCCTACATGTATTTCTGCCTTTGGAATGTATTCGGTACCGCCCCGTTAGTCACGGAGCGTATTCTGGACTTCGACAAAGCGTATCCGCCCAATTCCGAGGGAACACAATTATTGGATCAAGCCATCATGGATTTGGAAGAAGCGGCCAATCTGTTGCCGGCAACCTGGCCGGACGAGTATAAAGGCCGGGTGGTAAAAAATTCGGCTTTGGGTTTACGCGGAAAGTGCCTGCTATTTCGGGGAACGGTCAATAAATCAAATGCCGATTTTACGGCCGCTATTGCCGACTTCAACGCCCTGGCGGGTTTGTCATTGACGCCGGTTTACAGCCGGAATTTCGACGTCGCATATAACAATAACGACGAATCGCTTTTTGAATATCAGGCGAACAATACGCCCACCAACACCAATCCGTACGTTGGAGGCGCGGGCGGAAATGATGCTTTTTCCGTAATCGGCGAAATCGGAATGTGGGTAGGTATGTTTAATCAAGATCCCAGTTGGATCGGCAATTCCCATTATTCGGCCACCGATTTGATTAAAAATGCGTATGAAGACGGCGATCCTCGCAAAGCGTACAATATCAATCCGGATGCCACTACGCCTATCAATGTGATGAAATACGTCAGAAACACGGCATTCGTCAGAGGAAGCAACGGTATCAGCATGAACAATCCCCGTATCCTGCGCTATGCCGATGTGTTGCTTTTGAAAGCCGAAGCCCTGGTTCGCAGCGGGGGCAGTCTGGCAGAAGCCATTGGGTTGATTAACCGGGTTCGTGAAAGAGCGCGAAATTCGACGGACGACGGTACGCCCTCTGCCGTACCGGCCGACCGCGACGTGTCGGAATCGAATGCGGCCACGGTGCTGGAATGGATTTTCCGGGAAAGGCGTCTTGAGCTGGCCTTTGAAGAAGGCCATCGCTGGTGGGATCTGAGACGCAGGCATATCGCCGGGGAAATTGATTTGAAAACCTTCGATTTCGGATCTTTAGACTCCGGCTGCAAGTTCGAAGACAAAAACATTTATTTCCCGCTTCCCTCGCGTGAGGTGGTTGACAACCCTAACTTGAACCAGAATCCGGGATATTGATCGGGGATGTATCAAACAAAATCCCGAAAGGGCACATTTCAATGGGTCACACATGTATGATTCCTGTCAGTTCGGTTCAGCCTCCTGAACCGAACTGATCTGTCCCCCTTCATCAAGGGACGGGAAATAAAAAGTGTAACCGAACCTCCGGCCATGCCTCCGCAGGGCTTTAGCCCAATTCTCCTCATTCCCGTCAGTTTTAACTGACGGGAAGGGGGAGCAGGGAAACAGGAATGAATTTGATGAATAAAGAAAAAGAGGATGATTGGACAATTTCAAATGATGCATTTCCGCAATGCGGAACACTTGCAGTTTATCACCGCAGACAGGGTATTTGGAAAACGCAGGGCAAAAGAGCAACTGCCGGCGGCATACGACGAACGCTCGCGCCTGCGGCAGGAAGAGGAGAAGACGGGAAAAAGGAAAAGGTCAATGGAAAGCAAGCCTTGTGCCATGAAAACATGCCTTTTCGTTTTGTGTATGTATTTGCTGGCCGCAGGGGAAGCGGCCGGGCAACTGTTACCGGAATTGAATTACCCGCAGGTTCAGTACGGCGTTACCCGCTGGGATGCAAAATGGGTTACGTGCGACGGCATTGCGGAAGCCGATTATGCCGTGGTTATGTTCCGGCGGGCGTTTACCTTGCCGGAGAAGCCCGCGCATTTTGTGGTTCACGTTTCAGCCGACAATCGTTACAAACTGTATGTCAACGGGACGTTGGCCGTGATGGGGCCGCAAGGTTCCGACTGGCGACACTGGCGTTACGAGACGGTAGACCTTGCCCCCTATCTGCAAGCAGGCGATAACGTCATAACCGCCGAAGTCGTCAACTGGGGGCCTGACCGGTTTTTCGGGATCATGTCCATCCGTACGGCATTCATGATGCAGGGAGAAACGCAGGCCGAATCCCTTGTGAATACGACGGCCGGCAGTCCGTGGAAAGCCTGCCGGAACGAGGCTTACCGGCCCGTGCCGGTGAACTGGATTTACGGCGTCGATGTTGTCGGCGGATTTTATGCGACCAATCCGGGCGACAGCATCACGCTGGCCGCTTATCCGCAGGACTGGACGTCCCCGTCGTTCGACGATTCCGCCTGGCTGCCGGCCAAATGGATATGGAATATTTCCAACGAAGGAGAGGGCGGTTTTTTCTGGCTGATGAAACCGCGTACTACGCCGCAGGTCGTGCAGTCGGCGCAACGATTCCGCCGTGTGATGCGCAGCGAAGGCGTCCCGGTCGCGCCCGGATTTATCCGGGGGGAACAGCCGACGGTCATACCGCCGCATTCCAAGGCCTTCCTGTTGTTGGACTACGAAACGGTCACGCTGGGATTTCCCGAACTGACGCTTTCCGGCGGAAAAGAGGCCGTTGTCACCCTTCGCTACGCTGAAAATCTATACAATCCGGATCGTTCCAAAGGCGATCGCAATGAAATTGCCGGAAAACATATCCGGGGAGTACGGGACGTCATTGTCTCCGACGGTCGTCCGGAGTTCCGGTTTTCTCCCACCTGGTACAGAGCCTTCCGGTTTGTGCAAATCGAGGTGGAGACAGCCGGCGAAGCCCTTGTCCTGCGCGATTATGTGCACCGGTTCACGGCTGCTCCATTGCAGCGGCGTGCCGTATTTGAATGTGATAACGCCGATTATGAAAAAATAGACGGGATATGCTGGCGTACGGCGGCGATCTGTACCCAGGACAATCTGATGAGCGACGCCTATTATGAGCAAATGATGTACGTGGGCGATTCATGGGTACATGCCATGGTGAACCTCTACATGAGCGGCGAAAGCATCTGGTTGCGCAATGCGATTGAACAGTTTGACTTTTCGCGTATGCCGGACGGGAATATTACCGCTTGCTATCCTTTAAAATCCACGTTTATTACTCCGACCTTCTCGCTGGTGTGGGTGGCCATGCTATATGATTTCATGATGTACTGTGACGACCGGACATTTGTAAAGCAATATGTACAAAGTATCCGTTCCACGCTTTACTGGTTTGAAAACAACCTGCAGGAAAACGGACTGGTCGGGAAGCCGGTTGACGGTTACTTCGTCGACTGGTACGATGACGCGGATTTTGCAGGAGCAGGCATTTATCCCGGCGCAGCCAAAGGCAATTCGGCAACAGTCACGTTGCACTATGCCGCGACGTTACGGCTCGCCGCCGACCTGTTTGACTACATCGGTTTGCCGGAAGACGCAACAACCTGCCGGCGCAAAGCCGAAAAAGTAAAAATCGACGTGATCGCCGCCTGCTGGGATGCCGGCAGGCAGCTTTTTGCGGAAACGCCCGACAAACGTTTTTTTGACGAACGCACCAATATCATGGCCATTGCCGCACAGGTTTTCGACCGGGAGGAGCAGAAAAAACTGCTTGCCCGTTGCCTGGACGACACGACCCTCAGCAAGCCGACCTATTATTTCCGGAGGCGCCATTTCAACGAAATGCGCCGGCTGGGCGAAGGCCGGCAACTGGATAAAGTCATGGATGTATGGAAAAACCTCCTTCCGTTGCATCTGACAACTACGCCCGAACGTGTGGGCAAACCGCGTTCGGAATGTCATCCCTGGAGCGCGTGGCCTGCCGTCGCTTTCGTCCATGTGACGGCAGGAATTGCTCCTGCCGAACCGGGATACAAGTCGGTCAACATCGAACCGGCGTTAGGTACGCTCAAATACATCAAGGCTTCCTACCCGCATTACTTAGGCGACATTACGGTGGATTTGAAGAAAAAGGGGGCGAACGGCATCGAAGGCTCCGTCCTGTTACCCCCGGGATTAAAAGGAACCTTTATCTGGCGGGGTCAGCCGATTTCATTAACCGGAGGCGAACAAAAAATAGATTGCCCATGAAACCGTTACCTGTTTTTCTCATGCTTGTTTTTCTCTTTTCCGCCGGTATGCAGGCAAAAGAGTATTTTGTTTCGGTAAATGGCTCCGACGACGCTCCGGGGACTTTGGAGCGTCCGTTCCGGAGCCTGTCCAGGGCGTCGGACAGGGCTGTAGCGGGAGATACCGTCACGCTTCGCGACGGGAATTACCTGCTGGATGAACCGTTCTCTCCCCGGCGCAGTGGCCGGGAAGGGAAATGGATTGTATACAGGTCGATGCCCGGCGAAAAAGCCGTATTGGACGGAAGCGCCGTGTTTTCTGTCAGGGAAGGGGCGGAAGACAAACCGTTTTCGTTGACTACGCGGGGGATTTTCCAGGTAGAAGGCGTCTCCTTCATACGGGTTGAAAACATCGGTGTGACCCATTCGCGGGCAGCCGGATTCATCGTCCGGGGACCGGAAACCCGGCGAATCGAACTGAGCGGTTGCAGCGCCGACCGCACCTACAATTCCGGGATCGGCGTATGGTATGCCGATTCCGTAGGGGTACGCCACTGTGAGGTGACCCGCGCCAATGACGCAGACTGCCGGAACGAAGAGGTCGTGAAACCGGGGGAAGCGCCTCACGAAGCGATTTCCATTTGCGGAGCGCGTTTTTTTGAAATTGCTTTCAATCACGTGCATCACTGTTACAAGGAAGGTATCGACTGCAAGGAAGTCAGTTGCCATGGCCGGATATACCGCAATTACGTACACGATGTTCCGCGGCAGGCTTATTACGTAGATGCCTGGTTCGGCCTGCTGGAAGATGTAGAATGGTACGAAAACAGGGCGCATGACTGCGCATGGGGATTTGCCGTGAGCGTGGAAGGAAAAAATTCGGAAGTCCGCAACATCCGTTTTCATCATAATATCCTCTATAACATGAAAGGCGCAGGCATCCTGTTCGGTATATGGGGAGAAAACGGTTTGCGTTCGGACATTCATATCTATAACAATACCCTGTATAAATGCGGGTCGCCCCGCTGGTTCAGCGGAGGCGTGGGAAGCATCGATATCCTGTCCAAAAACTTCAGGGACGTGTATATTTATCACAATATCTGCGATAAGGGTTGGGACTACGAAATGGGATTTTCGTTCTCCCCCGGAGAAGTGGAACAGGCGCTCCGGGAGCGGAATTTCCATGCGAAGGAAAATCTTTTCGAATGTGCCAAAAACAGACCCAGCCGGACCGGACAGTTTCAATATCACGTCTATGAATATCTTCCGCCGGACAATGCCTTGGGAGCGCCTTTATATGCAGACGAACCCGGATATGATCTGACTCCGGAATCGCTTCCCCCGGCGCCCGTATCCGTATCGTGGACATATCCGCCATCGTCGTGGTATGGCGCTTTGCCTCCCGAAGACAACCAAGGAGCTGCCCGGAAATAAACCCCAAATGTCCCTTAGGCGTAAACGTCATCCGGTTCCGTATCTTCCAGCGATCGAGGCGATTCGCAGTACACCTGCGAGTCGCCTTTTGCTTACAGCATGATGGCCTGTCAGTGTACCGGGTTAGCGTGTGTCAATGCACAGCGTTAGCGCGTGTCGACTGCCAGCGTTAGTGCGTGTCGACTGCCAGCGTTAGCGTGTGTCGACTGCTATACTGCACGCGGTATTGTTTTATGCATAAAGAGATGGTTAGTGGATAGAAAATAAAGTGCAACAGAGCCTCCGCAGGGCTTTAGCCCAATTCCCTCCACATTGCCGTCAGTTTTAACTGACGGGTAAGTAAGTAGACAGTCAGACGGCGTGAGCAGACAGTCAGACGGCGTGAGCAGACAGTCAGACGGCGTGAGCAGACAGTCAGACGGCGTGTGTTGGCAGAAAAATGGCGTGTGTCGACAGTCGGACGGCGTAAGCAGATCAAAGAAGACAAACAAAAAAGAAAGAATGAAGATTTTATAGTGCACGCGATATTGTTTTATGCATAAAGAGG
>JAITAY010000262.1 GCA_031283915.1 Tannerella sp. | reverse complement strand
TTTATGCCTGCGACAGCCTGCTGAACGAAACCGTTTATTCCGAACTGACGACGGAAACGTTCCTGAACACGGAAGAAGCCAAACTCTCCATCCTGTATTCGGCCTACGGCAATGCACAGCTGCGAGCGAGCTATGCCTATTTCTACGGCACCTCGATGACCTCCGGCGAGACATGGAATGAATTTGGCGCAATCGAAAGTCTTTTTACTCCCCTGAGCAACTTCACCTGGGTGAGCAGTCACGGCTATTTCAGCGAAGTATGGAACGGACTGTACACCGCTGTCAGAGATGCGAACATCATTCTGGACAACACCTCGAAAGAGAACGGCGAAGCGCTCCTGATTGCCGAAGCCAAATTTATAAGAGGATACAGCTACGCGCTGCTGTACGACTGGTTCGGTGCTCTGCCGCTCCATGCCTCCTCCTCCGGCGACCTGTATCTCGAACGTGCTTCCGAAGAAGAAACCGTCCGTTTCATCGAAAAAGACCTGATCGAGGCGGCAGCCGACCTGCCCGTGCGGCAGGATACTTATGGACGGGCTACCAAAGGAGCCGCCCTGGGCCTACTGGCCAAACTGTATCTGAACACCAGGCAGTGGCAGAAAAGCGCGGAGACGGCGCAGGCCGTCATAGTACTGGACAGATACCGGCTGATTCCGGACTATAAGGCCGTGTTCGCCATCGAAAACGAAGGCAATGACGAACTGCTCTGGGTCATACAGGCCAATCCGCAGGCCGGAATTCCCTTCGTGGCCAATACGTTCCCGACCGATTATCCGCATCTGCCGAACCAGACGATTTATGCTTCCAGGGTCTATCTCTTCGATCATTTTGTGAACTCCTTCGACGCCGCGGATACCCGCAAAGACCTGATCGTAACCTCCTACACCAATACCGCCGGACAGTTCATACAGCTGCTGGGCAACGACCGTTCCCTGGCCGGCAAGTATGAATTTGACAAGGATGCCGCGGGCGCGTCCTACGGCAACGACACGCCGGTCTTGCGCTATGCCGACATATTGCTGGCACGGGCAGAGGCGCTCAATGAGTTGAACGGCCCCAATGAAGCCTCCATCGAACTGATCAACGCCGTGCGCGAAAGAGCGGGCGTATCGCCCCTGCAACTGTCCGGATGGACGCGGGAGACCCTGCGCGATCATATTTTCAAGGAGCGGGAGTGGGAGTTTTACTTCGAGCAGAAGAGCCGGACGGATCGGATCCGGCAGGGGACTTTCATTTCCGGTGCACAGGCAAGGGGGAAAACGGCGGCCAAACCGCATCATGTGCTCTTCCCCATTCCGCTCGCCGAACTGAATGCAAATCCCAAACTGAAACAAAATGAAGGCTATTGATAATCTCCAAATAACGTAAAAGAATGAAACATCTGAAAGAATTGATTTGGGCGGGAGTGCCGTGTCAGCTGCTTATTTCCGGCTGCACAGCCCCCTCCGCCACCGGCGGAGACGCCGCGCCGCGACCGAATGTAGTCATCATCTACAACGACGATATGGGCTATGCCGACATCAGCTGCTACGGGCAACAGAAATGGACGACACCCCATATCGACCGGCTGGCGAACGAAGGCATCCGGTTTACCGACCTCTACTCGGCCTCGCACATCTCAAGCCCCTCGCGGGCTGCGCTTCTCACCGGGCGTTATCCGGCACGGCTGGGCATTCAGGGCGTGTTTTTCCCGGACAGCTATACCGGCATACCGCAGGACGAACTCCTGCTTTCCGAACTCCTGAAGTCCGTCGGATATGCAACGGCCGTCGTGGGCAAATGGCACCTGGGACACAGGGAGCGCTATCTCCCGCTGCAAAACGGGTTCGATGAATATTTCGGTATCCCCTACAGCAATGACATGTCCGCACAGGTTTTCCTGCGCGGGAACGAGGTGGAAACGTTTCACATCGACCAGACGCAGCTGACCAAACGCTATACGCAGGAGGCCGTCGACTTCATCGCCAGGCAGAACGGCGAGAAACCCTTTTTCCTGTATCTGGCGCACAACATGATGCACGTCCCCGTGTTTCGCTCCAAAGAATTTGAAGGAAAGTCGGGGCATGGAATCTATGGCGATGCAGTGCTCGAGATAGACTGGAGCGTCGGGCAGATCGTCCGGGCGCTCGAAGAGAAAGGCGTGCTGGAAAACACGCTGATCCTGTTCAGCAGCGACAACGGCCCCTGGCTGCAGGAAGGCCCCCTGGGCGGCGAGGCATTTCCTCTGCGCGAAGGCAAGAGCACGACGTACGAGGGCGGGCTGCGCGTGCCGGCCATCGCTTACTGGAAAGGTAAAATAGCGCCCGCCGTAAGAAACGATGTGGCTTCGACCCTGGACTGGTATCCCACCATTGCCCGTCTGGCAGGCGCCGGCGTGCCGGACAGTATCGGGCTGGACGGCTACGATCTTTCGGACTTGCTTTTAAACAACGGTGTCCGCGCAAGCAACCGTTATGTTTATTTTCAAAACAACAGGGACGCAAGCGGCATACGTGTGGGCGACTGGAAACTGTCCCTGCCGCAGGCCCGGATTAACGGAAACTTCTGGCGAGCCTCCACGGCAGCGCATGACACGCTGCTGTTCAACTTGAAAGATGATGCGGGCGAAACGGTAAATCTCTACGGGACACACCCTCAAAAGGCGCGTGAGCTGACCGAAGCCCTGGAGCGCTATAAGGTGGATTTCGGAGAAACGCCGCCGGTGCTGGTGATGTTCGGAAACAATCAGCTGAAAGAATTGCAGGAACAGCGTCGTCATGCGATCAGGGAAGCCGAAGAAAGAGGGATAACAAGCAAGGCGACGCAAATAGACGGTTTTATTGAAGCCCGATAAGTACACTGCACGCGGTATTATTCTATGAATACAGAGGTAGTTAGTAGATAGTAGACAGTAGTTAGCAGATGGCAATTAGCAGGAAATCAGCGTTAGGAGGGAAGGCTTTATCAGTCCCCTTCGGCCTGTCACAGAGCTGCCAACCGCTATTCTACTAATTACTAACCACTAAGCTCAACGGGCGTTGAGCGATGAACTCAACGGGCGTTGAGGGGTGGACTCAACGGGCGTTGAGGGGTGACCTCAACGGGCGTTGAGGGATGACCTCAAAAGGACATGGAAGATCGGCGAGACAAATTGAATTATAACCATCAAACATCGGGACAGGAAATAAATAAAGTGTAACCGAAGCCATGCCTCCGCAGGGCTTTAGCCCCATTCTTCCGATTGCCGTCAGTTTTAACTGACGGAGATGGAGGCGGAGGCGGAGACATTTCATTTATTCCTCCTCCCTTCATTCGAAAAGACATGAAACAGAGTAATAACAAAACATTGAAGTAAACATGAAACAGATTAGTAACAAAAACATTGGACTGCTGTCGTCCGCATTATTGTTTAGCGGAGCGGCATGGGCGCAGCATAGCCCGACTCCCGCCTTTGACGGGAAAACGGGAAAGACCCCGGCAGACACGAAGGAGGCTTTTCCGCAAAGAAATCCCAAAGCGCCCGCAGGCGCGCCTAACGTTGTCTGGATTCTGATAGACGACATCGGTTACGGCGCCGTTTCCGCATTCGGCGGACTGATCGAAACGCCGAATTTCGATCGCCTGGCCGGGCAGGGACTTCGATACACCAACTTCCACAGCACCGCCTTCAGCGCCCCGACGCGCGCCGCCCTGCTGACGGGAAGGAACCCTCATTCGGTGCATTTCGGGTTCTTTTCGGAATGGTCATACGGTACACCGGGCTACGACGGATACCTTCCGTTCGAAAAGGCTACCATTGCCGAGATTCTCCGTGAAAACGGATATAACACGTTTGCCGTCGGGAAGTACCACCTGACCCACCCGGCGGACGCCTCGCAGGCAGGACCCTTCAACCGCTGGCCGACCGGACGGGGGTTTGATCACTATTTCGGCTATATCCCCAACTCGGGAATGGACGACTCCTGGCATCCGACGCTCTACCGCGACACCCAGCGCGAACCCGACCGCCCGCAGGCAACCATCGCAACGGAGCTTTTCGCCACCGAAGCGCTTCGCTACATCGCCGACCAGAAAACAGCCGCGCCCGACAAACCCTTTTTCCTTTACTTTGCTCCGGGCGCCACTCACTATCCCCACCAGGCATCGAAGGAATGGATCGACAAATACAAAGGAAAGTTTGATTTCGGATGGGACAAATACCGCGAAATCGTACTGAAAAACCAGATTGAACTGGGCGTTGTCCCGGCCGGCACGCAGCTGGCACCGCAGAATCCCGGCGTCAAACCGTGGGACGAACTGTCTGCCGACGAAAAGAAAGTCTTTGCCCGCCAGATGGAAGTATATGCCGCATTTGCCGCCCAGACCGATCATGAAGTCGGACGGATCGTTGACTTCATCGAGCAGATCGGACAGCTGGACAACACGCTGATCGTACTGGCCATCGGCGACAACGGCGCGGAAGGTTCCGGACGGGAATCGGGACATTTCCTGCCGCATGACCCGAATGCTTCCCGGGAACAGATCACGGCCGAAGAAGTGAAACAGCTCGACTTGCTGGGTTCGGAATATTCCTTTGCCCATTATCCGGATGGATGGGCTGCCGCCACCAACACGCCGTTCCGCTTCTACAAGGGATACCCCGACTACGAAGGCGGGACGCATAATCCGCTGATCCTTTTCTATCCGAAGAAGATCAAGGAACAGGGCGGCATCCGTCACCAGTATTCGTATATCAGCGATATTCTCCCGACCACGGTTGAGCTTGCCGGCCTCAAAACGCCTTCCGTCATCAACGGCTATCCGCAGGAACCCGTCGAAGGCGTCAGCCTGGCCTACAGCGTTGCACCCGAAAACAGCAGCCTGCCCGAACGTCACAGCGTGCAGTATCACGAAATGACGGGAGCCTACGCCATCTACAAAGACGGCTGGAAAGCCTCCTTTCCCGGCGGCAGATACGGATACAGGCAGCGGGGAGAACCCGACGGGGCAAAATATCACCTCTACCACGTGAGCGAAGACTTCAACGAAACGAATGATCTTGCAGACCGTTATCCGGAGAAAGTGCGCGAGCTGGCCGAACTGTTTGAAGCCGAAGCTTGGAAATACAACGTATTCCCGCTGAAAGACCGGTGGGTAAATGCCAATCAGTTTATTTTCGACGGCAGAAAACAGCTGGTACTCTATCTCGAAGGCCGTTCCCATGCCGAAGTATTAGGGTTTCAGTTCGTGAACAGCGCCTCGTATGCGATAACGGCCGAAGCCGAAATCCCCCCAACCGGAGCCGAAGGTGTTTTGCTGTCGCTGGGGAATGCCTCGGCGGGAATCAGTTTCTATGTGAAGAACCAAAAACTGACCTTTGTCTACAATACAGCCGGGAAACAGGTCGAAGTCCGATCCGACAGGGCTGTCCCGCACGGGAAAGTCACCTTCAGAGCCGATGTTTCTTCGACCGGCGGTGAGAGTGATATACGGAAAAACAAAACCGTGACCCTCTCCATCAACGGCGAAAAAGCAGTCACCAAAGAACTCGGTGCACAGCTCCCGATCATGAATCCTTTGCCCTGGATTGTCATTCAGGCGGGACGCGATTTCGGAACACCCGTATCCACTGCCTACAAGTCGCCCTTTACCTTTACCGGCAAACTGGAAAAAGTCACCATAGACACCTTGTGATGTTGTCCGCAATACACGAATGACACGGAAAAATCCGTGTCATTCGTGTCATTCGCGGACAAACCGTCATGCCACCATTCTCAGATTCCTGTTTTATTTTACTTCCGGCGGTTTGGACAGTGTGCCGCCTTCGTTGTATTTCTGGTTGTTGGGAAGACCTTTCCGGCCGGCTCCTTCGCGCATCAGCGACTTCAATTCGTCGAGGTGACGCTGGTAGATCCCGCGGGGATTGACGCCGTGTTTCCGGCAGAGCGAGGCGGCCATGCCGACAACTTCGCCCAGCATACCGGTCGTACGCATCACCCGGACGGTGCCCAGGGCGACGTGCGTCACGCTGATGTTGCGTCCGGCCATGAACAGGTTGTCCACGTTGCGCGAGTAGAGGCAGCGGTACGGCACGGGATAGGGATAGATGGGCGTATGCCTGGCAATGGACTTGAATTCGGTTTCCGGAAAGTGTGCCGTATTCTTCGGATCGGGATAGTGCAGATCGATCGTCCACGTGGTGGCGGCCGTGCCGTCTTCGTGCACGACATGCTTGCGCAGGTCGTCTTCTTTCAGGATGTAATCGCCCGTCAGGCGGCGCGACTCGCGTTTGCCCGCCACATAGGCCACCCATCCCAGCCGGCGGTTCCGGTAGGGTTCGTTTTCCTTCAGGCCGTTTTTCAGGAAACTCCAGTTGGCATAGACAACCATCAGTCCGTAGTCGCGGATGCGTTCGAAGTCGTGAATCTGATCCAGGTTCATGCCCGTCTCCCACGTCCATTCGCCCATGGTCACCCGTTCGCAGTTCTGTTCGTTGAACGTGACGCCGCAGTCGAAGCGCGGAAATGCAGCCGCTTTGCCGGTGTCTTCGGAATACCACTGTACGGATGCGCCCATCGTCATTTTATCGGCCTGTTCGGGCGCCGTGCTTTCCCCGAACTCTTCACGGCTCTCGCGTCCCATGCGGTAGTCGGCGCCGGCCAGGTAGCCTATCGTACCGTCGCCCGTGCAGTCGGAGAAGAGCGGCGCTTCGAAAAGCAGTTCGCGCCCCGTTTCGATATGCTGCGCCGTGACGGACGCTATCTTCTGCCCGTTCATCCGTACGCCGGTGGCGCGGTAGCCGGCAAAGAGCGTGATGTTCGGTTCGCCGGCGATGGCTTCGGCTTTCCGGTCGTCTTCGTAGAAACCGGCGGGCTGCGCGTTGCCGCCGCGCGAGGGTCCCCATTCCTTCTGGAGGTTACCCAGTTCCGGATAGGCGCCCGTCTCGATCCGTCCGCCCAGGTGGACGCGAATCTCCGAACTGTTGTTGCCGCCCAGCACGGGACGGTCGTTGATGAGCGCCACCTTGCATCCCAGCCGTGCCGCGGCAATGGCGGCGCTCATCCCGGCAATGCCTCCGCCGACGACGACGAAATCGAACGTCCCTGCCCTGTCGGGCACGTCGGGAAGGTTCAGCGCACGCCGGCGGAAACGGCCGAGTTCGGCAACGTCCGACGGCGGCGTCTGATGCTCGTCCGAAGTAAAATAGATGGCGTCGCAGCGGCCGTTAAAACCGGTCATGTCCTGAAGCGTGACAACCGTCTGCGGTTCGCGCACCGTGACTTTCCCGGCGGCCTGCCACATCCATTCCGTTCCTTCGGCGCCCAGCGGCGAAGCCAGTCGCCTGCCTCCTACCAGCAGCCGGAATTTACCCGCCCCTTCGCCGTTATGCCACGGAGAGGTCCAGTTGAACGTGCGGACGTAGACGTAATACGTGCCGGCGGCCGGCAGCGTGATTTGCGTGGAAGCGTCTTCAACAGGCACACCCATCCCGTGCGCCATCAGATAGGGCGAACCCATCAGATCCATAAACTGCTGATCGACAACCCAGCCACCCTTGTGTGTGAAGCTCTCGGCTTCAAGTAAACAGTCGGCGGCTGAAGCGTGCAGAAAGCACAGCAGTGCCGCAGTCAGTAAAATAATACCCTGTCTTTTCATTTGAGTCGCTGGATGCGTCTCCGGCAGTACGGCAGCCGGCAATCCCAAACCGGCAACGGCCAAACCGGATGTCTTGATGAATGACCGGCGACCGAAATTAAATTCAGTTGATTTCATAATTCCTGTCTGTTTCCTTGTGATTCATTGTTTTCTTTGATAGCCCGCTTAGAGGAAATACTGTCCTTCTGCTTTCAGCCGTTTCCGGAGATACGGCACATCAATCCCGTGAACGTCGTTTTGCGACTGCCGGATAGCGTGTACGGCCGCCATGCCCGCCGCTTCGCCGGTAACCAGGCAGGGGGGCATGACCCGCAGGCTGCCGAAAGCTTCTTCGTCTGTAGAAATACAGCGACCGGCCGTCAGTACGTTTTTCAGTCCTTTGGGCGTCAGGCAGCGATAAGGTATGCCGTGCGATTCGCC
>JAITAY010000239.1 GCA_031283915.1 Tannerella sp. | reverse complement strand
TTCTATTTTGTGTAATGAAGGGCTTTTTGATCCCGTTATTTGGAGTGGGCTGTATGCTTTTATTGGGGGACTACTAAGGTTGTTTTGTTCTTTAAATAAGGTAGAAATAAGGTAGAAATAAGGTTGGCTTAGCCAAAACTCAAGTTATATACGGTTTTTGCAATGTTGTTATACAGGAAGTCTATTATTTCCCCAAAAGAGGAGGTGACTTCAATTACCTCCTCTTTTTTGTTTACCTTTGCCGGAGAATTTGATATTTTAACTGTAATGAATCACAAGATAGCTCCTTCTTTACTGTCTGCCGATTTCATGAATCTCCAGCGGGATGTGGAGATGGTGAATGCGAGCGAGGCAGACTGGTTACATCTGGATATTATGGATGGTGTGTTTGTTCCGAACATATCGTTTGGCTTTCCGGTTCTGGAAGCGTTGAAATGCGTGACGACCAAGCCGATGGATGTCCATCTGATGATCGTGGAACCGCAGAAATTCATTTCCGAAGTGGCGGCTGCGGGCGCCTGGTTGATGAATGTGCATTACGAGGCATGTCTACACCTGCACCGTACGGTTACGGCAATCAAGGATGCCGGGATGAAGGCCGGCGTGACGCTGAATCCGCATACGCCGGTTGCCGTGCTGGAGGACATTCTTCAGGAAGTGGACATGGTGTTGCTGATGTCGGTGAATCCGGGATTTGGCGCGCAGAAGTTTATTGAGCACTCGCTGCAAAAGACCGCCCGACTGAAAAGGATGATTCGGGACAGGGGGTTGTCCACGTTGATCGAGGTTGACGGCGGGGTAAACAGGGATACGGCGCGACAATTGCTGGCAGCGGGTGCGGATGTGCTGGTGGCCGGGAATTACGTTTTTAAATCGGCTGATCCCCTCGCCACGATCCGGGAACTGAAATCGTTGTAGAGAGGTTATCACTTAACTGACGCCTGCGGCCTCATGATGGAAGAGCTTCTGAAGCGACCTTTTACGAGGTTGCTTTTTTGGTGGATCACAGGCATTGTACTGCAAGTCTGTTTCCCGCTTGAGCGACTGTCTGTCGGGGTGCTGTTTCCGGTAGGGGTAGCGCTCGTTCTTCCCCTGTTTTTCCGGCGACAGGCGGCGCTTTCATACGATGCACGCTGGGTATGGGGCGCTCTGATTGCATGTCTCCTGGTTTTTCTTTCGATTCAGATGACGGTATTGACGGAGAAACGCCTTTCGACGCCTTCCGAACCCGGCTGGCTACAGCTTAAGGCACAGGCCGTGCAGTTTTCTATGGTTGAAAAACTGGATCCGCTCTCACTGTCCGACGACGAAAAGGCGATCCTGGCGACGATTACCGTGAATTACCGGCTGGCAATGACGCGCGAACTCCGGAGTCAGTTTTCTACCATCGGCATGTCGCATCTGTTAAGCATCAGCGGATTTCATGTGGCTATTGTCGGACGTTTTCTGATGTTCATTTTTTCTTTTTTTCCGCGCCGGAAGGTGTTTCGCTGGTTGAAATATGTGCTGCTGATGGCCGCCATCTGGGCGTATGCGTATATCTCGGGACTGTCTGCTCCGGCGGTACGGGCATCGCTGATGTTCACGGTCTACCAGACGGGGATACTCCTGCAACGGAGTCCGGACAAGTACAATACCCTGGCGGGAACGGCGTTCTGCATGTTGTGGTACAATCCGTTTTACCTGTTTGACATCGGTTTTCAGTTGAGTTACCTCGGTACCTGGTCGATCATGTATCTCCAGCCCCGTTTTGCCCGGCTGATTGAAGTCCGGAATCCCTTGCTGGCATACCCGTGGGACATACTGACCGTCTCGCTGGCGGCTCAGATCGGCACCATTCCTCTGTGTGCGTATTATTTCGGGAAAACCTCGACGGTCTGTCTGCTGACGAATGTATACCTCACCTTCCTGTCGATCGGGCTGATTCCGCTGACCCTGCTGTGGATGCTGTTGCCGGCAGGATTGCCGGGCAGCGGCGTAGTGCAGTGGGTGATTGAAATGCTGACCAGGAGCCTGATGTGGATCGTCGATCGTTTCAGCGCGATACCGGGTGCCACGGTTTCGATGGACTACGATTTTGTTACGTTGCTGTGCAGCTACGGGATACTGGTATTCGGCCTGTGCTATTTCCGCATGAAAAGCTTTCCGATGCTGCTGTCCACGCTGGGACTATTGCTTTTCATACTGGGATGGCAACTGATTTGAAGCTGCCATCAATAAAAATCGTATATTCATTCACGCCATTCTCCGGAGAGACGTAAAAAACCTTCCCCGTAGACAGTTTCGAACCTCTAAAGGGATTTTGTAATCGATAGAGACGCACGGTCGTGCCTCTCTACCGGCTTCACAAAAAGCCCTCCATTCTCATGCCATGTGTTTCCTGTCTTCCCTCCTTTTCTTCACAGGGAGGCGCTCGGCATCCCGATAGGGATGCATCGCTCGGTAGATAAACCGGTATAACCCTCTATTGCATCCTGTTAAGGATGCATCCCTAACGGGATGCAGATAGAGACGTCGCAAAAATGCTACCGAGCGATGCATCCCTAACGGGATGCTCTACTACAGCCTTTTAGCGCTTAACTTGATGACATTGAGTTAAAACTGACGGATAAAAAGGAGGGCAAGAAGGAGGGCAAGAAAGCGCGTGGGCGGATACCCTTTTCTATGCTGACGGGCATGCACAAAACTGTACCGCGTGCAGTATAATAATAACGAATATCGTACTGCGGGAGTTCCCTGTTACACTTTATTGCCAACCCCTTACTTCTTTTGGAGGTTTGCGCCGAAGTGGATGCTGCGTTCGGTCTTCAAGCTGTCGAACAGGATGCCGTAACAGCCTTCGCCGGAATAGACGGCCATGACCCTGCCCTGCCCGAAAACAGGATGGATGACGCTGTCGCCGGCGACAAACGCCGGACGACGGCAGTTCAGCGCTTCTTCCTCCCGCCGGATATAGCTCCGGGCGCTTTCTTCCAGTTGGGCGTCCAGTGGCGCAACGCAGTCCATGTGTTCCCTGCCGGCATCAAAGATGAAACGGGAGGGATACTTGAAGATGCCGTCATTCCCGACACCTTCGGAATCGGAGAGGTAAAGTCGCTCCATGGCGCGGGTCATGGCCACGTAAGCCAGGCGGCGTTCTTCCTCCATTTCCTCGGGTGTGCTGATGCGTCGGCTGGGGAAGACGCCCTCGTTCAGGCCGCAAATGAAAACATACGGAAATTCCATGCCCTTGGCCGTGTGAACGGTCATCAATTTAACGGTATCGCGCCGTTCTTCGCCGTCAAGGTTCGTGAACAGGGCAACCCGCGCCAGAAAATCCTCCAGCGAAGCATCTGCATCCTGACCGGCATTTTCTACTGCCCGCTTGAGTTCCGCCACGTTGTCGAGCCGTTCCTGGTCGCCCTGCAAACGCAGAAAGGCTTCGTAGCCGCTCCGGTCGAGCAGGGCTTGCAGCATGTCGCCCAGCGTCAGGCCGGCACGCTGTTTCCGTACCTGTTCGATGGCTTCGACATAATGCATGGCTTGCGTGCCGGCAAACAGGTTCCCGTTGCGCAGGTGCAGCTTCAGCGCTTCGTAAAGCGAACAGTTCCTTTCGTCGGCCGTGTCCTTCAGGGCAGCCAGCTTTTTCTTCCCGATTTTCCGCGGCGGGAGGTTGACGGTGCGCAGAAAGGCGATGTCGTCGCCGGTTGTCACCATCCGCAGATAGCAAATCACATCCTTGATTTCCCTGCGCCCGTAGAACTCGATACCGCTGAAAATCGTGTATGGCAATCCCTTTTCCACAAAACATTCCTCGATTGCCCGAGTCAGGTAATGAGCGCGGTAGAGCACGGCAATATGGCCGGGGGATACGCCGTTTTTCCGCAAGGTTTCTATTTCCGTAAGCATCCATCCGGCTTCTTCCTTCCCGCTTTTGGCATGGAAATAAAGCGGGCGCCGTCCGCTTGCTTTCAGGGCGGTCAACGTTTTGGGAAAACGTATTTCGTTCTTTTCGATCAGCGTGTTGGAGGCCACCAGGATTTCCGGCGTCGAACGGTAATTGGTCGTAAGCAACAGGGTGCTGGCTTCGGGATAGGTCCTGTCAAAGTCCAGAAAGAGCTGGACGTGCGAGCCGCGCCAGGAGTATATCGTCTGGTCGGGATCGCCTGTGATAAACAGGTTCCCATGCGTTTCCGACAGCATCTGCGCGAGGGCGTACTGCCGTTTGCTCACGTCCTGAAACTCGTCCACCATTACGTACTGCATCCGGTCGCTCCATTTTCGCCGCACGTCCGGAAAGTGTTCCAGCATGTAGGTAGCGAAATTGATGAGGTCGTTGAAATCGCAGCCAAAGCATTTTTTCTGTTCGTAAAGATAGCGCAGGAACAGTTCCTCGTCCCTGTCGCCGGCCTGCGAAAACCGGGCTTTCAAGTGTTCGTTGTTCAGTTCGCGGATATCGTCAATGTAACCGGTCGCATACAGTTTCCGGGCTTCGATCACTTCATCCATGACCCGCTTGACGGTCGTTTCGCGCAACGTCAATCCCATGTCCCCGAAGATTTTCAACAACAGTTGTTTCTGGTCTTCCACATCCAGGATGATGAAGTTTGCCGGATAGTTCAATACGTGAATATCTTCCTTCAGCAACCGGGTGCAAAAGGCGTGGAAGGTGCAGATATAGCCGAGGTCGAGGTCGCCCAGCGCAGCGCGTATCCGGCGTTTCATTTCATTGGCCGCCCGGTTGGTAAACGTCACGCAAAGGATATGGTTCGGCGCAATGCCCAGCGTGGAGACAAGATAAGAGAAGCGGGAGGTCAACGTTCGCGTTTTTCCGGTTCCCGCGCCGGCAATCACCCGTACGGCGCCCTCCGTCGTGCGGACGGCTTCCTGCTGTTCCCGATTCAGTTTTTCAAGATAATCTTCCATCCCGTTTCGACGCCTCTTCCGTTACCCGGAAAAAAGCCCTGTCTGTTATACCGCGCAGAACGGCGAACTTTCTTCTTTCTATGCAAAATCTTCCCGTGTGCAGTATAATTAAAATCCGAACTCGTCTACGTTTATGTCCAAAGCCTCTTCCTCTTCGGGTTTCTCGGCTGCGAGGTGAGTTTCATTGGCTTCGACGAGAATGGCGCGCACCGGCCGCACCGGACAGATGGATTCGCAACCGCCGCAACCTACGCACAACTCCGGTTCAACCTGCGGAATCGTCAGCGTACCCTTGTAGGGAACCATGTGCACGGCCTGTGTCGGGCAATGTTCGGAACATGCGCCGCAGTCGTTTTCTTCCGTATGGACAATGCACAGGTCTATAAAAAACCGGGCGATGCCGATTTGCGTGATTTTCTTCTCTTCGACCGTCAACGGCCGGAGGGCGTGCGTGGGACAGATTTCGGAACAGATGACGCATTCGAAATTGCAGTAGCTGTCGATGTAAGCCATGCGTGGTTTCAACAGGTAGTCGAAGCCATATTCCAGTCCGGCGGGACGCAGGACGTGACTCGGACATTTGGTAACGCACAGGTGGCAGGCCGTACAGCGGTCTTTGAAATGCGTCAGGTTCAGCGAGCCGGGCGGAGTGACCGGCTGCGAAAGGATATCACCGCTTTCTTTGCCCGCCTTTCTCTGCTGCGCCTTCAGTACGGCCAGCGGGAGAGCGGAAGCGATGGCTGCGCCTGTCGCCAGAAACGTCCGGCGGCTGTCCGGCGACTGTCCGGCTGCCGGAAGCGCTTTTTTTATAAAAAAACGCCGCGCCCGGGACAGAAGCGGCGCCGGTTTGTATGTCAACGCCTCCTTCCTGCACGACGAGAGGCAATTGAAACAACTGACGCACCGCGACATGTCGACTTTCATGGCTTTCGGATCAATGGCTTCGGCCTTGCAGGTATATTCGCACGACCGGCACTGAATGCACGCCTTTTTATCGAAAACGATGCGGAAAATCGAATAGCGCGACACGAGGCTCAACAGAGCGCCGACCGGGCACAGGGTATTGCAGAAGTAGCGTCCGCGAAAAACGACCATGACGATAAACAGTACCAGTGCGATGCCGGCTGCCGCCAGTGAAACGGCCGTCACGGAAGTGACGGGGATGTGATAAAGCGAATAGTTTCCTGTTTTGTGCAGTCCGTCAGCCAGCAGGTTGTTCCCCTCCAGTACGACGGGACGGAACAGGTTGGCGGCGATGCGTCCGAAATTGCTGTAAGGATCGAGCCACATGCAAAGTTCCGTCACCCCAAAAACGGCCAGCCCGAAAACGACCGCCAGCAGTACGTAGCGAAACACGTTCAGCGGTGCATGGTAACGGAAACGGAGGACGCCCTTTCTCTTTTTTTTTCCGATGCAAAAAATCCGGTTGACGATATCTTGCAGTACGCCGGCCGGACAGGCGACGGAACAGTATGCGCGACCGAGCACGAGCGTCAATACCAGCCAGAAGAGAAACAGACCGTACATGCCGCCCAGCAGGGCGGGAAGCAGTTGAAGATGCGCCAGCACGTGGAGTTGACAGGGCAGTTTGCCGCTGAAGTCAACAAAAAAGAGCAGTATCGGACTGAAAAAAAGTATTGCGAGCACAACCCGCAATACTTTCAGGAAATGAAGCTTTTTCATTTATAACTTGATGCGTTTGATCCTGATTTTGTCGAGGTCTGCCGTTCCCAGTTTGAGCGTTTCGCCTTTACCGATATGTCCGACGGCGTGGATGTCCAACTTTTTGACCTGATTAAAAAAACGCAACGCCGCCGTATCTGCTGCCACAATATCCGTGGAGGCAATCAGGGACTTGACGGTAGAGACGTCGGAAGCGCTTTTGCCCTGCGGCCCGTTCTGGTGCATGATCCGGTAGGCGTCAACGATGTTCAGCGCCGGTTTCTTCGTCCAGGTACAGACGTCGGCAATGCATTGCTGGAGATCATTCTGATGGAAAATGCGGCGATCCCAGACGATACCCATATAGTTTTTCATCGCACAGGACAACTTGGCTCCGCCGTGATTCTTCAGCACCGGCACATTAAACCAGAGGTCCGCCTCCATCAGGGCATCATGAATTTTGGCATTTTTCAGGGTGATACCTCCCGGCAATGCGACTTCCTTGCTGTAGTAACGTTCGTCATTAGCGGGGAGTATCGTTCCGCCGGCTGCCTTGACGACTGCTTCGATGCCGCTCGAGGCATAACATTTCTGCCAGTTGTCGCACGTGTGGTCAAAGACGGTCACTTTCTGCGCACCCGCAGCCAGACACTTCCTTATCAGTGCGCCGATCAGTTTCGGATTGGTATTGGCTCCCAGTTCGGGCGTGCGATCCCAACCGATATTCGGCTTGATAACCACTTTCTGTCCCTTTTTGACAAATTTCTCTATTCCGCCCAATTCCGCCAGCGCCTCTTCAAGCATGTCTTCCGGTTCGCCGCCCATGACGGCGACCAGTTCCGGAGCGCTTTCCACCGCAACGGTGTGGCTGGTCAGGGCAGCCTCTAAGTCCTCAAAGTTCAGCGCGAACGTGGCGCCGGCACCTGCAATCACACTATTTTTCAAAAAATCACGACGTTTCATCTTGCTTTTATTTATCAGTTCATTAAAGACCTCAACTTTTTACCCCGCAAATCTACGAATCACCTGCAAAACATCCAACTTAATTTATCCTATCGCGAAAAAGAACGGCATTAAGGCGAAATTTTCTTCCTGCATAATGGGCAAACGGAAAACGTGTTACCGTTAAAGACCGTCCCGGATAAAAAACAAACCGGATGCAATAATTGTTACCCGCCAGCGTTTTTTCAATGAAATTCAAAACCAGGAGCCTATGAAGAAATTTTTTACCCGGAGTATAAACAGTGAGGAAGCGAACAGCCAAATGGAAAAAGAAGCGAAACAGGCTTTCGGCCCGCGGAAGGAAACGGTCAGACTGCTTTGCCAGTTTGCGCGTGTTTACCGCTTCGAGCCGGGACTGTCACAGGGATTTTGTTCGTACATCCTTAATTGACGGATGTTGGGACAGGGCAGGAATAAGGAAGTTGAACTGCGGTTTGGGTGATTGGTTTGATTCGTATGACCTGAAGGAAAATCATATCCATCATCCCAATCACCCAATCACAGTTCAGACAAGACACCAGGTAGCCGGTTTTACCGGATGACCTTTCCCGTCCAGCCGCTGCCGCCCCTCACGATCAGCACGCCTTTGGGCAGGCGTCCGGCGGAAAGAGCGGTTGCACCTGCCGGCACCGTTCCTTCGTACACCTTCGACCCGTTGAGGGTATAGATTGTTATACGTTCGGCTTGAACGGTTTGGATATGAAGCACGTCGCCGTGGATGTAGGCGAGCGCTTCGGCCTCTCCGATGCGTTCCGTCCCGTCGGGATAGCCGCTTTCGGGATAGGAGACGGTATATGACGTACATTCCCAGCCATTGTTCCATACATAGGATTTGGAGAGCATTTCCTGGCCATACCCGTTTTTTTCATAAACGGTTTTGCTGCTCCCAATCCAGTCGCCGGACGAAGTATCCCAGCTGTAAGATTCATACAATGTCTCGTTCCCGTATGCGTCATACGCATAGACAGTTTTGCTGCTCCAAATCCAGCTGCCGGACGAAGTATCCCATCTGTAATATACATACAATGTATTGTGCCCGTATGCGTCATACGCCTGGACATATTTTCTGTCCCCAATCCACTTGCCGGACGAAGTATCCCAGTTGTAATGTTCATACAATGTCTGGTTCCCGTTTGCGTCATGCGCGATGACGGATTTGCTGCTCTCCATCCAGCTGCCGGACGAAGTATTCCATTTGTAATGTTTATACAATGTCTCGTTCCTGTTTGTATCATACGTGGAGACCGACCTGGCTATTCCTGTCCATTTATTTGAATCCCAATCCCAGTCATACGATTCGGACAGCGTGCGATTTCCCCCTGCATCATAGGTGTTGTTTGCTTTCAAGTACATTTGACCGATGTCTTTTCCGTTATAACTGTACACTTCACTGGACACAGGATTGTTCTTACTGTATTTAAGAACATATCTGTTATTCGGAACTCTTTTTCCGTCTCGCAGAACGGTAGTCTCCACCAGTGTCGGATTATCGTTTGAATCGTATGTGGCTTTATATTCCATCTTAGACTCCGGAGAAACAAAATATGCCCCGTTAAGCCCGCTGTTTTCTACGAAAAGTAGATCCCCCAACCTGCTGCCATCCTCATTGTAACGCAGGCTGACAGTCACATAGACATTGGAATTGACGGCCTTCCTGTCATAATAGTCTTCTCTGGATTTCACCCACTGATTATTCGTCCAGTTATGTTCCCCGCTGAAAGTCTGCACCCCTCTGTCGTCATAGGCATACGTATATTTAGAACGTCCTTTCCACCCGTTGTTTTCCCACTGGTAGGCTTCGGATAAAGTCTGGTTTCCGGCGGCGTCGTACGCATACACATATCTCGAATTTCTTTTCCACCCGTTGTTTTCCCACTAGTAGGATTCGGATAAAGTCTGGTTTCCGGCGGCGTACGTATACACAATTCTGGAACTTTCTTTCCACCCGTTATTTTTCCACTGGTAGGATTCGTATAAAGTCTGGTTTCCGGCGGCGTCGTACGCATACACGTATTTGCTTTTCCGTTCGCCTGCAGGTGTATAGGTTACCGTACTGTCCGGCCAGGGATGTGTCGCCGCCCTCAATTGCATTCCGCCGGATTCCGTCCGTTCGCCCGGTTCCCCGGGTTCCGCCTTCGCC
>JAITAY010000236.1 GCA_031283915.1 Tannerella sp. | reverse complement strand
GCAATATAGGGTTATACCGGTTTATCTACCGAGCGATGCATCCCTGACGGGATGCTCTACTACCGCCTTTTAGCGCTTAACTTGATGACATTGAGTTTGAACTGACGGGCAAGAAGGCGCGTGGGCGGATGCTCTTTTCTCTGCTGACGGGCAATGCACAAAACTGTACCGCGTGCAGTATAAAACTAACCACTAACCACTAATCATTGATAAGAAGTGCCATTAGGGGTTTTTCCCGTTTCGAACGTTACGAAAATAAATTTTTAGATTATATGAAAAGAATCAGTTTGTTTTTTCTTGCCTGCATAATATGTGCAGGATGCGGCCGGCCGGACGGGGTATTTCATCTGGCCGACTGTCATCCCCATGCCGACGGCGTTACGGACGACACGCCGGCCTTCCGGCGTCTGCTGGAAGCCGTAGACGCTGCCGGAGGCGGTACGGTTACCATCCCGCCCGGCGATTACTTCCTCTGTGGCGACGAGCCGCTGCCCCTGCCTTCCAACACTGCGGTCTCCGCCGTCGGCGCCCGGTTCTTCCTGCCGCGCACGCTGGGCGATCAGGCACGCATCATCCTGTTTGAAGGGAGGGACGTCGTCAACTTTTCCTGGACAGGCGGATTTTTCAGAGGCTATTGCTTCCATCCCGACGGGACGGAGAATACGTGGGAACCCAATGTGACGACCCGTATCTTCGTTGTCTCGACCTCGGAAAAGGGTACGACCGACCGGCTGACGTTCCGCGACATCCGTTCCGAGCGCGTGGCCGGCGCTGTGGTCAACGTGATCGGATACACCGGGCTGGAGGAAGATACGGCCGAGAATACGGACATCAACTTTGCCACGAACGTGTCCGTCGAAAACTGCACCCTCCTTCAAACCGGCAAGTTCATGTGGGACTACGGCTACCTCTGGCAGCTGCTCGTTTTTGCCGAGGATTATACGCCGGCCGAAGTCGCCATGGCACAAAAGTATTTTTTCAGCGAACTGATCCGCGAAAAGATCCGCATCAGCGACGGCAGCGACAAGGTGTATTTCAACAACGCCTCCGACCCGCTGCCGGCAGACCAGACGCTGTGCTTCTACAACGACCGGCTGCCCGCAAACATCGTGAAGGGCAAACGATATTACGTGGCGGAATCGACGCCCGAATACGTCACCGTGAGCGAAACGAAGGGCGGACAGCCGATTGTCTTCGACGGCGCCGGCGGCGGGCAGCTCAAGCTCATCTCGAACCTCTGGCATGCTTTTATGGATCTCTACGCGCCCGCCGGCGCCGGCCCGGGCAAAGGCTGCATCGACCTCCAGCGCTGCAAAAACACCCGGATCACGGGCTGCACCATCAGCGCGCTGGGTGACGCCATGCATGTCTACTGCAGTCACAACAACCTGATTGCAAACAATCAGATCCTGGGAGCGCGTATGGGTGCATTTTTCCTTGCGGAATACAGCAAGAACTCGACGATCACCGGCAATACGGTGGACGGCACCAACGGCTCGCGGGTACTGAGCATCGAACGCTCAAACGAAGACGTCACCCTCGTCGGAAACATTTTCCGCAACGGCGGTCGGGGCTGCTGGATCAACCAGCCCGGGAACCTGATTATCCAGGGAAACATCTTCGTCAACAACACCACAAAGGGCATCAAGGATCCGCGGCAGGGACGGCGGGATTTCAAAACCGGCGACTGGCAATCGTTTCCCGAACTTTACTTTTCCACCTATCAAAAGGGCGCTCTCTACGGGCCGGTCATCCTGTCGGATAACATTTTCGTGACCTCGCCGGAAGCCGCCGCCGTGATTCATTTTGCGGAAAACGGCCGCGACATCACCGCTTCCGGAAACATCTTCAAAGGAGCCACGGGGCTTGTGCTGATGGACGAAGATGACGACTCGGTGCGCCTGACGGACAATGCCGGCTGCACGGTACGCAAGGGCAAAGACCCGTCCGTACTGTTTGCGAACGAATAACGTCAAAATAATGATATACTGCACGCGGTATAGTTTTGTGCATAAAGGGGGAGTTAGTAGATAGTAGTTAGTAGTTAGTAGCAAGTAGTTAGTAGAGGGCTTTTGGCAGAAAAGCGGCCGTTGGAGGGAAAGACGTAAACGTGAGGGTTTGAGCGGACAGCTTCGTCGTATCACAGAACTACCGACTACTATTCTACCAGCTACTATACTGCACGCGGTATAGTTTTGTGCATAAAGAGGTGGTTAGTGGTTAGAAAAAAAAGTGCAACAGCGCCTCCGCAGGGCCTTAGCCCAATCCCCCCACATTGCCGTCCGTTTTAACTCAATGTCATCAAGTTAAGATTTTGTTTCCGGCATCCCGTCAGGGATGCATCGCCCGGTAGATAAACCGGTATAACCCTGTATTGCATCCTGTTAAGGATGCATCCCTAACGGGATGCGGATAGAGACGTCGTAAAAATGCTACCGAGCGATGCATCCCTGACGGGATGCTCTTTGCCACAGCATTTTATGGCTTAACTTGATGACATTGAGTTTTAACTGACGGGGCAGATGCCCTTTTCCATGCTGACGGGCAATGCACAAAATTATACCGCGTGCAGTATCACATTTTAGGGGTTTTGCCGGGAATTTCGTTCTTATGTCAAATAATCAATAAATGAACAGATAAAATGAAGAAGTTAGTAACCATTGTTTTTTGTGTAATGTTAGTTGCCTGCCAACAGCAGGACAAGTATCCCAAGGGAATAGAACACGTAGTCGTCATAGGTCTTGACGGCTTGAGCAGCACCGGTTTCCGGGCTTCGACAACGCCTTTTATGGACAGTATGCTGCATCACGGTGCATACAGTTATACCGTTCGTTGCGTCCTGCCCTCGGTAAGTACGCCGAACTGGAATGCGATGCTGTGCGGCGCGGGGCCGGAAATAACCGGCGCCACTAATAACGGGTGGAAAGCCAACGATTTCAACTTTCCCTATCCGGTGATGAGTAAAGACCGTTCGTTTCCCAACATTTTCAGGATTATCCGCGAACAGAAACCGGATGCCGAACTGGGAGCCATCTATCACTGGGGCGACTTTCGGTGTATGTTGGAAGATGCGCTGCTGAACAAGTCGGAGACGTATCCCACGCAACTGGAAACGGCGCAGAAGTCGGCGGAGTATATTCTTGAAAAGAAGCCGCATTTTCTGTTTATCCAACTGGACGGGATAGACCATGCGGGGCATGAAGACGGACACATGTCGCCCGGATATGTGAAGTATATCGAAGAAACCGATACGCACGTCCGCATAATTGTCGAGGCCGTGCAGCAGGCCGGTATAGCCGACAAGACCCTGGTCATGGTAGTCGGCGACCACGGCGGTATTTTCCACGGCCACGGCGGCAATACGTACGATGAACTGGCGACGCCCATCATTTTCTCCGGCAAGGGCGTCAAACAGCATTATCACATTCAGCAGCAGATATACAAGTACGACGTGGCGGCCGACGTCGCGTTTGCGTTGGGTCTGAAGGCGCCGCAGGTGTGGACGGGACGCCCGACCAAACCGGCATACACGGGCTTCGACGAGCCGGATAACCTGTGGAAAGAGTGGGACGTGCTGCCTTCGCCGCGTTTTGCGTCCGAGACATACAAAGCGCCTTTCGGCGGGGAGTTTATCGACCGGGCGACGGTCACCCTCCTGCCTCCGGAAGGTACGGAAGGCGTCATCCGCTATACGACGGACGAATCCATCCCGACGGCTGAATCGCCTGTCTATGAAGCGCCTTTCACCGTAGAAAAGACCACGGTCGTCAATGCCAAAATGTTCAGCGACAAAGGCGAGAGCGTGAAAGTGACGGCGATCTATAAAATCACGGACGACAAAGGCGTGGAAAAATAAGCCGCAGAAGCATCCAAAACAAAAAATGAGAACAATGAACACAAGAACAAAATGCGTCGGGATGATTCTCGGAATGACCATAGCGCTCTCCGGAAATTGTTTTCCAAAGAGTACAAACAGCAGCCCGGAAAGTACGGAAGAAGAAACGACGACCGATTCGCCAGCCATCCATTACCTGCTTAAGGAAATAGGCGAAGAGAACAAAAAACAGGTGGTGTATCGCGATTTCGGCGACGGGAGTATGCTCTATACGCAGCGTGCGATACTCAATCCTGATAAGAAGATCCATCCGGTGATGAACGAAGCGGCGGCATCGCCCTACGGCGTAACCTGCATACATGTCACCTATTCGCTGACTCCGCGGGACTGGAACGGCTTCATGTTTATTACCGGCCGGCTGGCCGGTAATTCCATTATGCCCGAACTGGATTTCGGCCAGCACGACACCGGTTTCGATTTGCGCGGCGCCACGAAACTGACTTTCAAGGCGCGCGGCAAGACAGGCCGGGAACGTGTCAAGTTTTATATGGGCGGATTAGGCGGTACGACAGAACCATATCACGATTCCGACCAGGTTTTCCTGACCGACGAGGGAGACGGTTTCATTACCCTCTCTTCCGAATGGAAGGAATATACCATCAACCTGCAGCGGGCCGATTTGTCAAAAATTGGTTGCGGCTTTGCATGGGTTACTTCGCAAATAGAGAACACAAGCCTGCAAACCTTGGAGTTCGATCTGGACGATATTGTCTACCACTTTGATACGGAACGTCATGACCCTCTGTTCCTGCGCTCCTGCGGGATTCTCCCTTTGAGCGACGAGCGGTCGTTCATAAACAACTTTGCTTACACCTACGACAATGCCCTGCTGGCCATAGCGATGGTAAAGAGCGGTCATCTTGCGTATGCGCGGCAGATAGCCGACGCGCTGACCTATTGTGTAGAGCATGACCGTTATTACGAACCAGGGCCGCTTCGCAATGCGTATGCAAACGGGTCGCCCGTCTCATTTCCCGGATGGCAATCCCCGCAAGGAGGCGAATTTGCCATGCTGCCGGGCTTTTACAATACGGAGGCCGTCATATGGTACGAAGACCGTTATGCGGTATCCATCAATACCGGCGTAATGGCGTGGGCTATAGAAGCCTTGTTGACCGTCTGCGATGAGACGAACACGCCTGGATACCTGGATGCGGCGGTGACAATGGCCGACTATATCCTGCAAAATTACAGTACAAACGATGCACTGGGCGGTTTCACCGGTGGCGAAGAAGGTTGGGAAGGCCAAACGGAAAAGCTGACCTATAAAAGCACCGAACACAATATTGACTTGATATCGGCCTGCACGCACCTGTATCGGTTATTAAAAGAAACAAAACCGCAGGATGCCGAAAAATATCTGGCGGCAGCCCGGGAAGCACGCGACTTTGTCCTGGCGATGTATGAAAACGGATGTTTTTATACCGGCACGGGTACGGACGGCATCACGATCAACCGTGCAAACAAGCCGCTCGACACGAATACATGGGCTATCCTGACACTGACGGACGACCGCGAAGCAGATGGTCGCTGGGATTCGGAACAGGTATATGCATTTATCGAACAGACGTTCAAGGTGGGCGAAGGTGTGGACTACAATCAGAACTGCGACGGGCAGTGGAACGAGGGAACAGCACAGCTTGCAGTAGCTGCGGCGTTATTGGGAAAGACGGCCGAGTACGAACGGCTGATGCGCTACCTCAACGATGCGGCGGAAGACGACGGCAGCATCTGTTCGGCAAGCATCGACGGATTGACCACCGGATTCGAAAGTTTTATTGCGACCGAAGGGGGTGGACTGGTGGCAATCCCCTGGGTCTACGACCATCGCATTTCGCTGGCAAGCACGGCCTGGCTGGCGTTCGCACAACTCAAAGCCAATCCCTATTTCGTTAGCAACGAAACAGTCGCGCTCAATAATACCTCCTTGAAACTAAATGTACGCTTGCCGGACTGAGGAGCTGTCTGTATGACTTGAACGGAAAGCAATACTTGAGTCGCCAGGTGTCCGGCGAAACAGAAACCATCGATACGAGCCGTCTACAAGCCGGTATCTACCTGTGAGACTGCGCGCGGTATAGTTTTGTGCATAAAGGGGTAGTTATACTTTACGCGGTATGATTTTGTGCAGGTGCATATTTTCCCCGCAGGGGAATCATATCAATAGAAAAACGGGTATCCCTTTTCCCTGTTCCCCGTAGGGGATTCATAAACGGGAGGTGAATGCCCTGACGGGCCATGCACAAAACTATACCGCGTGCAGTATAGTAGAATAGTAGTCGGTAGTTCTGTGATACGACGAAGCTGTCCGCTCAAACCCTCACTTTTACGCCTTTCCCTCCAACTGCCGCTTTCCTGCCAACCGCCCTCTCCTGTGTAACAACATTGCAAAAACCTTATATAACTTGAGTTTTGGCTAAGCCAACCTTATTTCCACCTTATTTAAAGAACAAAACAACCTTAGTAGCAGGGAAGGAGGTAGAAAGCCAACCTT
>JAITAY010000176.1 GCA_031283915.1 Tannerella sp. | reverse complement strand
CACTTCTCGTAGGCAAACAGTTCGGCTTCCGTGAAGGCTCCCTCCTCACACATGTCCAACGCTTGGCGGATATCTTCGCTCTCCTTCAAATCCCCGGGGGCGGAATTTTCTCTCACTTCCTTCAAAAAACGCAGCCACAGCACGGCCATCCGGCGGTCTACCCACTTCTCCGGCTTGAACTTCGGCAGCTCCACCAGTACAAATTCCAGTCCCCGGATGGCCTCATTCGTATTCCGGCAGTTCACAATTTGGAAGTGATGATAAAACTCCGCCGTCTGCCTGTCAAAAACGTCGTTGAGGAGTGCCAGGCTATAGACCGGCTGCAGCAAATAATAATGTTCGCCTCTGTCCAGCTGACGCACGTAAGCTTTCGAAGCATTGAACAGCATCCGGTTTGGAAAGGCCGTACTCCAGAACATTTGCATCTCTCCGATGAACTGACGCCCGTAATTGTCCATGCACCGCACGTCCACTATCGAGTTTTTCCGGGCCGGGCTTTCCGGCAACTGCTCCGTCGGGAGATATTCCAGACTTTCTATCTGTTGCTCTTCTTCGAGCGGCAGCAGTGCATTGAGGAAACTCTTCAGCAGGTCGGGATGTTCGCCGAAGATCCGCTTGAAGGGCAAATCGTTTTTGGGGTCAAGATAGCGTACCATGATCTTATTATTTTAATGTCTTATTAGGAAATACGTCCCAAAGATACAGCATTTCCCCCTTTCCGCCAAAATGAGTTGCATTTTCGCCTGTTTCCCGATTACAGGGGAAATGATAACGGTATGAAATGCCCCTAACTCCTCTAAAAAAGAGTTAGCCGGCCAAAACAACTTTTCGCGATTTTACCGGACAGCAGTGATCAATATTCAAAGAAGGTCTGAGAAAAAGGCTTCCGGCAGCCGGCGGCCGTTGTACTGCGAAGCCATTACTTCACCGTAGGCGCCGGCAGAACGAATTGCTATCAAGTCGTTGCGACGCACGCGATTCAACTCACGCGCTCTGGCGAAAACGTCGGACGATTCGCAGATCGGACCTGCGACGTCATACGGTTCCACAGCTTCGTCGCTTGTGAGGTTTTCGATCCGGTGGTAGGCGTCGTACATGGCCGGACGAATCAGTTCCGTGAAACCGGCATCGAGAATGACGAATTTCTTCGCTTCGCCTTCCTTGATATACAGCGTTTTTGCAATCAGCGTGCCGCATTGTCCGACGACTGCGCGTCCGAGTTCAAAATGAATTTGCTGTCCCGGTCGCCGGCTGACTAACTGATGGAAGACGGAGAAGTAATTTTCAAAATCGGGGACGGGCAAATGATTGGGGTGATGATAATCAATGCCCAGTCCGCCGCCGAAGTTAAGGTTCGCGACGGTCAGTCCGCGCGTTTCCAGTTCACCCTGCAATTCGTTGGCTCGGATGCAAAGGTCACGAAAGGCGGACAGGTCTGTGATTTGCGAACCGATATGGAAATGGATGCCGAAGAAGCGTACATGCTTCATGCCCGCCATGGCTTTCAGCACGCCGGGGAGCAAGCCGGCCGTGATACCGAATTTGCTTTCCTGCAGTCCGGTGGTGATTTTGGCATGGGTATGCGCATCGACATTCGGATTGATGCGAAGCGCAACGGTAGCCGTTTTACCCTGAGCGGCGGCCAGTTCGTTCACCACATACAGTTCGGCCAGCGACTCGACGTTGAAGCAGGCAATGTCATGTTCCAGTCCCAGCCGGATTTCCCAGTCGGCTTTGCCCACGCCGGCGAAAAAAATCTTGTTTGCCGGGAAGCCGGCATCCAGCGCCGCCTGCACTTCGCCGCCACTGACGCAGTCTGCGCCCAGCCCTTTTTGTGCAATCAGGGAAAGAATACGCGGGTTGGCATTGGCCTTGACGGCGTAATGTTCCTGATAACCGTATCTGGCCGTTTGCTCGTTGACGATGTCCAGCGTCTGCCGGAGCAGTTCGATATTGTAATAGTAAAAAGGCGTCCGAAGGCTTTTGAATTTGTCGGTGGGAAATATTCCTTTTGTCATGAAGCAGGAGGAGTTAATGATGAATGGTTAATGATTAATGATTTGGAGCGCTGAACAGGTGATCGCTCAGTGCCTGTAAGGCTTTCTGCTTGTCGGAGGCTTTGATCAGCAGCGAAACATTGTAGTTGCTGCCTCCGTAGGAAATCATGCGCAGGGGAATGTCTTTCAAGGCATAGACAATGAGCGACTCAAACCCGACGTTGTTCCACTCCAGATCGCCGACGACACAGATGATCGTTAATTCCCGGTCGACTGTCACCGTGCCGTATTTTCTGAGGTCATCGACGATTTCGTCCAGATGCTTGCAGTTGTCAATGGTCACCGATACACCCACTTCCGAAGTGGCTACGACGTCGATGGGAGTCCGGCAATTTTCGAAAATCTCGAACACCTTGCGCAGGAAACCGGTTGCCAGCAACATTCGTCCGCTTTTGATCTTGATGGAGGTGATGTTGTCCTTGGCGGCAATGGCTTTGATTTTACCTTTCTCGGTTTCGTTGGAGATGGTAGTGCCGATGGAATCCGGCTGCATGGTGTTGAGCAGGCGGACGGGGATGTTGTTCAGTTTGGCGGGCAGGATACAGGTAGGATGCAGGATTTTGGCGCCGAAATAGGCCAGTTCGGCCGCTTCGTCGAAATGCAGTTGCCGCACGGGCAGCGTCCGTTCCACGTAACGCGGATCGTTGTTGTGCATCCCGTCGATGTCCGTCCAGATCTGGATTTCTTCGGCATGGATGGCGGCGCCGATGAGCGAAGCGGTGTAGTCGCTGCCGCCGCGTTGCAGGTTGTCGATGGCGTTATCAGCATTGCGGCAGATAAATCCCTGAGTGATGTATAACTCTGCGTCCGGATGACTCTCCAGCAACGCCGTCAGTTTTTCCTTGATGAAAAACGGTTCCGGTTCGGCGTTCCGGTCTACCCGCATGAAATCCAGCGCCGGAAGCAATACGGAACGAACGCCCGTCTCCTGCAGGTACAGATTCATCAGCCCGGTCGAAAGCAATTCTCCCTGCGCCAGGATGATTTTCTCTTCGAACTCGGTGAACAGCTGTTTCATGAACGAACGGAGGAAATCGAAACGTTCAAAAATTAATTTCCGGGCTAACTGCCGGTATTCTTCCGTGCGATACAGTTCGTCGAGCAGTCCCAGATATTTCAGTAATAATTTATTGGTTACTTCGTTTGCTCCGTCGGGATTCTTCCGGTAGAGATAGTCCGAGATTTCGACCAGCGTATTGGTAGTCCCCGACATGGCTGACAATACCACGATTTTAGGCACACCGTCGCAAATCAATCGAGCGACATCTTTTATGCGCTGCGCCGATCCGACGGAAGTTCCGCCAAATTTTAAAATTTTCATATGCCTGTTATTTCGATTATTTAGTAAGTCCATCACTTTAATTCGTATAAAGCACCTTTTTCGCAGCGAATGACCCGCGCCGGAAGGTTGCCCACAAGCGTATAGTTGTGCGTGGTCATGATGACGGATTTCTCGTCCCTGCAGATGGTATGCAGCAACTGAACGATTTGCAAGCCCGTTTCAGGGTCCAGGTTCCCGGTCGGTTCATCGGCCAGGATGAGTTTCGGGTTGTTCAGCAGCGAACGGGCGATGGCTATGCGCTGCTGCTCGCCGCCCGACAGTTCGTGCAGCATTTTGTAGCCCTTGTTCTGCATCCCAACCTGAGTCAGTACCTCCTGGATTCGCATCTGGATATCGTTTCGCCTTTTCCAGCCGGTGGCTTTCAATACAAATTCCAGATTCCTGACTACCGTCCGGTCGGTCAGCAGCTGGAAATCCTGAAAGACGATGCCGAGTTGCCGTCGCAGGTACGGTATTTCCCGGTTCTTTATCCTGCGCAGGTCGTAGCCCATGATATGCGCCACGCCCTCCCGAATGGGTATTTCGCAGTACAAGCTCTTGAGCAGACTGCTTTTTCCTGCGCCGACACGTCCGATAACATACACAAATTCATTGCTGTGCAGCTTCAGCGAAGCGTTCTGCAGGACGATGTTCTCGTCCTGACACAACGTGATATTTTCCAGTTGAAGTAATAAATCTTTTTCCATCGGATTACTCCTTATGTCTTTTTTGCAGTTCGTGCGCCAGGTCTTCCAGCCGGAAGCCCTTGCTTGTGAGTAACACAATCAGATGGTAAATCAGATCGGAAGCTTCGTAAAGAAAGCCTTCTTCCGTACCGTTGACGGCTTCGATAACGGTCTCCACCGCTTCCTCGCCGACTTTCTGCGCCATGCGGTTGACTCCTTTCCGGAAGAGCGAAGTCGTGTACGAATCTTCCGGCATTTCCTCACGCCGCCGGTCGATAAAGTCCTGCAAATATTTCAGGAAAAAGATCCCGGACGCATTATCTTCGCCAAAACAGGTATCCGTACCGGTGTGACATATCGGGCCGTCGGGACGCACCTTGACAAGGAGCGTGTCGCTGTCGCAGTCCACCAGGATTTGCACTACGTGCAGGAAATTTCCGCTTGTCTCGCCTTTCGTCCAGAGGCGCTTTCGCGTCCGGCTGAAAAAGGTGACTTTATTTGTTTCAAGTGTTTTCCGGTAGGCTTCTTCGTTCATGAAGCCCAACATCAACACCTGCCGGGTTTGCGCATCCTGAATAATGGCGGGGAGCAAACCGCCTGATTTAGTAAAGTCCAATTCCATAATATGTACAAAATTCAAAATTCAATCGGGTAACCATTTGCCACCGTCTTCAATCCTGACGTTAATGCCACGGGATTGAAGTTCGCATTTGAGCTGGCGAATGTCGATTTCCCCGAAATGGAAAACGCTGGCGGCTAAGGCAGCATCGGCCTTTCCGATGGTAAAAACGTCGTGGAAATGAGTCATTTTACCGGCTCCCCCCGACGCGATGACGGGAATGTGCAGGCGCTCGGCCAGGGTGGCCAGGGCGTCGTTGGCATAACCATCCTTCACGCCGTCGTGCGTCATGCTGGTAAACAGAATCTCGCCGGCGCCGCGGGCTTCCGTTTCTTCCGCCCACTCAAACAGGCGCTTCTCCGTCGCAATACGTCCCCCGTTCAGGTAGCAAATCCAGTCGTTCTGTTCCCGGTTGGCGTCGATGGCGACGACGCAGACCTGAGAACCGAAATTACGCGCGATTTCATTAATCAGTTCCGGCCGCCGAAGCGCAGCGGAATTGACGGATACTTTGTCGGCGCCGGCGTTCAGCAACCGTTCGACGTCCGACAGTTCATGAATGCCGCCGCCTACCGTAAAGGGGATACTAAGGTTGGCTGCCACACGTTTGACCAGTTCCGTAAAAGTCTTCCGCCCTTCGTGCGAAGCGACAATGTCGAGATACACAAGTTCGTCTGCCCCCATGCGGCTATAACTGGCGCCTAACTCCACCGGATCACCGGCATCGCGGAAATTGATGAAATTAACGCCCTTAACGGTTATGCCGTCTTTTACATCCAGACAGGGAATAATCCTTTTTGCCAACATTTTGTCAATCTTTTGGTTTGTCCGTAAAACGGAGCAAGTCGTTCAATGCAATGCGTCCTTCGTAAAGGGCTTTTCCGAAAATCACGGCGGGAATGCCTGCTGCTTCCAGCTGTTCCAGATCTTCGACCGAACTGACGCCGCCGCTGGCAATCAGGTACATCTCCGGCAGTGCTTTGCGAATTTCGCAGTAGAGCGTCGTAGCCGGGCCTTGCAACATCCCGTCGCGGGAGATGTCAGTACAGACGGTTTGGGTGATTCCCCTGCCGTGCCAGGCTTCCAGAAAGGGCAGCAGTTCATTGTCGGTCGTGTCTTGCCAGCCGTTGATGGCAATCTGCCGCTCTTTCACGTCGGCGCCAAGTATGATTTTCCGGTTTCCGAAGCGGTTTAACCACGAAACGAACGTCTCCGGTTCGCGGACAGCGATACTGCCGCCTGTTACCATCTGTGCCCCGCATTCGAAAGCAATTTCGAGATCGCCGTCGCATTTCAATCCGCCCCCGAAATCAATCACCAGCGCTGTACGCGCGGCCAACCGTTCCAGTACGCGATAATTGATGATGCGTCCTTCGCGGGCGCCGTCCAGGTCAACGACGTGAAGCCGGCGCAAACCGTGATCTTCAAACGCCCTGGCCACTTCAAGCGGGTCTTGACTGTATACTTTCTTCGAGCCGTAATCGCCTTGCGTCAGCCGGACACACTTGCCGTCCATCAAATCAATTGCTGGAATCAGTTCTATCATCGTCTATGAAAGATTCAGGAAATTGGATAATATCATTTCGCCTGTGCGGCCGCTTTTTTCGGGGTGGAACTGCACTGCGTAGAAATTGGCTTTCCGCATGGCAGCGCTGAAAGGATGGATGTAGTCGGTTTCGGCAATCGTTTCGTCCGTCATCGGCACGTAATAACTGTGGACGAAATAGACAAAACGTTCATTTAATACTGTAGAAAACAAATCACTCCGCACGTTGTTCACCGTATTCCAACCCATATGCGGTATCTTGTCGGCATGTTGCTGAGGGATGAAGCGTTTTACGTCCGCTTCAAAAATGCCGAGGCAATCGACATCGCCTTCTTCCGAATGGCGACACATCAGCTGCATCCCGATGCAAATGCCCAGCACCGGCTGTTTCAGGTCTTTGATTACCTGATCCAGTTTGCGTTCGTGTAAATACCGAACGGTTGTGCTGGCCTCTCCCTGGCCGGGGAAAACGACTCTGTCCGCTTTCCGAATCCGTTCGGGATCGTCGGTAATCTCCGGCGTAATGCCCAGCCGTTGAAGACCGTAATCCACCGAATAAATATTACCGGCATTATATTTGATAATCACCACATCCATTGTTCCTTTGTTTTATCTCTCCGCCCTCTGTTTCTCGTACCGGACAGCAGGCATTCAGGCGGGCAAAGGTACGAAATAATTCATAAACAGGCTAAATCTTTTTTTTGAGGTTAACCCACATTGCAGCTCTTACCAAAACAACGGTTAAATATCAATAAAAGGCGAGTGGTAAAAGGCTGGAAAATTCACATATATTCATGCTTATGGGCTGTTTAGCGGAAAAACTGCCTGAAAAACTGCCATTTCCGACAGAAATTTCATTTGTAGTGCACAGGGGGTATTGACAATGATTTTCCGTTTTCATTCCTTTGCCGACAAATTTTGAAAGGTAGAGCT
>JAITAY010000156.1 GCA_031283915.1 Tannerella sp. | reverse complement strand
GCCGACTGTCCGTTGATATGTACTTCGGCTATATGGTACACTTCGCCCAGGTCGAGATAGACGCATTTGTTGCGGTACTGTTCGGCGGTCAGGCGGAAGGATGTCACGTATTCGGCCGTGCCGGAATAATAGCGGATGCCGGCGTCGGGATGTTCATTCCAGAGAACAGGTTTGTCGAAACGGACTTTTTCGGGGCCTCCCCAGGCCGTGTCGAAGGAAACTTCCCAGGCCGCCGTGACGGGCACCGTTTCCATTTCGGCTTCGAACGTCTGCGTTTTGCCGTCGGATGAACTTAACGAATAAGCGCCGGCAAGCAGAAAGACCGGTTGGACGTCTTTTCGGAAGACGAACGGCTGCAGGTCGAACGTGTCCCGGGGCAGTTCGGGGAACAGGTTTTCACCGTTCAGCGAGATACTTTCACAGTGAGAAGCCGCCTGCGGTTTGCGGAATACGACGAAGACAGAGCCGAAAGGTTCGAGAAAGAGAGGGAGTATCGTCCGTCCGTCAGCCGATTGATATACCGGATAATCGCCCGTACTTCCTGTTTCGGGACGCCACAGTTCCGGCGTTTTGCCTTCGACACGGAAAGATACATGAAGATATTCCGGCTGTTCGTTGCGGTTTACTACGTAGTATATATCTGTGCTGTCCGTCTTGCGGTGGATATAGTCTATCAGTGCGTCCGGTTTACGGCTTTTATACGTAAAATCCGGAATAACACCTTTTTTCAGCAGCGCGTCGCGCGTATTCTGACCCGATTTCAGGTCAATGACTGTTGCTCCGGCTTTTTTCATCGTTTCTGTCTTTTTTGCCGCTTTGGGCGATATGCCTTTGTGTTTCGGGAGTACCAGCGCATAATAGCTCATGCCGTCGGGCAGGCGGATTTTACCGTCCCGCACGCTCATCCTGTCGAGAATAACTTCCGTATTGCAGACGTCGTAATCGTATCCTTCGCCCAAGTCTTCGTTGACATGTTTCAACGGCACCTGATTCGGCACATTGTCGCCGTAATAATAGCATACATCGCCGACAAACAGGCCTTGAGAGAGCATGAACGAGACGCGGTTGCTCCAGATGAGAAATGCCGGAGCCTGTTTCCACCAGGTGACATTCGGGTTGAAATGCGTTCCGGCAAAAAATTCGTTTCCGGGTTTTCCGGCTTCTTCGGGTGAATGGGAGAACGTACAAATCACCAAATGATTCAACCCTTCGCAATAGGCGCGGTCGAGCGTCGGCTTCATATACGCAAAATCTTCTTCCCAGTGCGGCCCGATGCTTGTCAATCCTTCGGCTGCCACAAAGCGTTTTCCGTAGATATGCGCGGCAGAGGCCGGCTGTTTGATGTAAAAACGTCTGTCCGGCGTGACGCGATGCGTGTTGGAACGCAGCCAAAATTCGCCCATCGAAATATCGTTTACTCCTTCATTTTTCAGGGCGTCAATCGGCGCCGGATGTGGTCCTCCACTTTCGGGGTGATAACCCAGTCCGTCGTCGTGGGCAAGCTCTTTCACATATTTGTAATGATTTTCCCATATCAGGTCGGCTATCGTACGACGGAAATCATACAGGAATTTATTGGACGCCTCGCGACTTTCAACTACATGTCCGGCGATTGCCGGCATGTATGGTAGAAGGTCATATCCGTTCACTTTTTTGAAATGTTGTTCAAATCCTTCCGTCCAGTTCACTGCATTCAGTTCCCAACTGTCTTCAAACAGATATTTCGGATTGTTAATGTTTTCATTTTTCAGTTCCTCCAATACCGGCTTTACCGTCCTGTCGTAATACAATTTCATGGCTTCCCTTTTCAAATAGTCGATTACCAGCCCTCCGCCGCCCGGACTGTGCGAAGATACGCGGATACCCGTTCCCGTATATCCGAAACGCATAATCTGATAACGACCTTCAGGCGCATCCCACGAAAGGCGTCCGTCTGCGTCCGTTTTATCGGAGAGGTCGACTATATTTTCAAGATAAGTATGGCAGTCGCCTTCGTATGAAGGTTCTTCTTTCAACAGGGAAGCCCAGTCGTAACCCAGTCCATTATTTGTGTTCGGCAGATGAATGGAATGGACGGCTTTCAGATGATAATTCTCCAACGGTTTAACCGATTCGCTGTTATTCTCGAGTTTGAACGCCAGTACGGCGACGGGCATATAAAAAGGCTGGCCGGTGCGCTCGTCCGCAAGCAGATTTTTCGGTAAGGGAAGTTGTTCCGATATTTGTTTTGGCCCCTCCACCACGATTTCGCTCCATACGATTTTTTTTGCCGCATGTTCGGGCGTCACCCAGCTGCCGCCGCTGTTCCATCCGCTACAAATATTCAGGCTGATATCCATGTCGAGACTGTCGGCTACCCGACAGGTATAGACAAACAGTTCGCGCCATTCGGGCGACATGAAAACGGGTCCTGCCGCAGGACGTTCCGTCAGCGTTCCGTAAGTGGTTCCGGGACAAACGCTGGCATCGAAAACGGTAGGGTTATTGATACCCACCTTTTTCATTTCGGTCAGGTCGGAAAGAATACCCTCTTTCGAGATATTCCCTTCGAGCCACATCCAGAATGCGCCTGCCTTGGCATAGTCGGGCGGCGAAACAAAACCGGCTTCCAAATCAGCCGGTGCGATAAAATCGAGTTCGTAAACTGTCGCCGGTCTTTCTCCGGCGGTGCATCCTGCCAAAACAAGGCAGATGCATGATAATACTTTTTTCATTTTTTTTATTTGTTTCATTTGTTCCATTTTTTAATCTGTTGTTTTGCAAAACCGCATATCCATCCAAAAGTCCGGTTATGTACGGGGTCGGATGTCCGGTGTAAAGATACTTATTCACAGGAAAAGCCTGACGCGACAGAACAATAAGGTAACAGGCACTTTTCCTCCCGCCCTTCCTGCCTTGTCCGCCGGCAATCGGAAGAACCGGGCTAAAGCCCTGCGGAAGCGAGATGTTGTTACACATTTCATTTGAATGCCTGCCATTCAGTTGTCGTGACCGCCGCTTCGCCCCCCTCCCTTTGTGGGGAGGGGTCGGGGGAGAGGTGATAAGATAAACTTTCCCGTATTCGCTTATCCATAACTCGGGTGAAAAACCCCTGACGCGACTTTGCGTAACATGAGTTAGTAATGCTACTAAACGATGATTAGTAATGCTACTAACCGTCGATTAGTAACGTTACTAATCGACGCTTAGTAACGTTACTAACAGCCTCCCTCCTCCGTTATCACACGCCTCCTCCGTTTCCGACCTTGAGCGGAGTGGCATAGACGATGCGCCGCGGGTCTTTCAGGAGCGTGTTGCCGCCGGCGTAGCGCGTTGACACATAGAGTGTATAGACGCCATCCGGAAGGCTTGTCGGCGCAAGGGCGATGATTTCTTTCGGATGGTTGACGGCCAGGGGAGAAACGGGAATGTCTGCCGCCCCGTTGCTCAGGAAGACGCCGATACCCGCTTCGTTTGCCGGTTCGACTTTGATTTTGTCGCCCGCGATGATGATTTGCCCGCCGGGGGTGAGGGTACCGTCGGTCAAGCCGCTGATTACGTCGGTCAGCAGGCCGATGTAGGCTCCGCTCTCGCGTATGCCCAGCACCTCGATGCCAACTTCGTCCAGGGCGGTGCGCATTTCGGCGGTCGGCGTGATGTCGAGCGCGATTTTATGCGCACTCGCATCGTAAGCCGCCGTAGCGCCCAGCCAGGCGCCATGTACGCGGGGCGAGAGGTGACAGATGCCGGTCTGTACGCTGTATCCTTCCTGTATTTTCTCGCGGCGGAGACGGTCGGCGCGGTTGAGGATGTCAAGCAGCGTTTCATACTGCACTTCGGAGCCTGATTCGGCGAACAGACGGGCGATGTCGGCATTGTGCAGCGTCTTGCCCGT
>JAITAY010000151.1 GCA_031283915.1 Tannerella sp. | reverse complement strand
AACGGGGTCGTCGCTCCCGGACTTGATCTCCCAGCCGTCGTCGATATTCACGTAAGCATATCCGAAATTCACCAGCCCGTAATCATACATGGCCTGCGCACTTTTTTCCATGATTTCCTGCGTAACGCTCAACTGATGGATATACCAGCTGTTCCACCCCATGTGAGGCGTCAGGGCAAGACCGCCGCCGATGACGATTTCGAGCATGTCACGACATGTACCCGCTTTGTTGGAAGCGGTGAGCGGCACCCGATAAGTCCCGGCTTCGCTGCATGTGCCGGTGATCACGCCGGTTTCCGCGTTCAGCGTCAGTCCGGCGGGCAGGTTTTCGGCCGTGAACGCCATCGGCCGTTCACCCGTTGCCGCTACGGTAAACAGGAAGGGTTTACCGGGCGAGGCGCCGGTAATTTTCGTCCCGTTGATACGCGGCGCGGCGGCCGGCGGAGGCGTCAGGATATAACGCTCTTCGGGTTCCTTTTGCCGGGCGACGGGCGGCGTCTGCGCCGTGAATACGGCATCCACCCAGTCGGCATGATCGCCGGAAGTCCCGTCGGAAGTCGGGTCGACGAACAGGCACAAGTCGGTAACGCCCTTCAGGTCCACGTCAATGCGTTGAGGCGCATCGCCCCGGTGCATGACGCTGCTCCGGAAGGCGACACCCCGGTTGGTGAAGACGTAGAAAACAACCGATGCCGCTTCCCCGGCATGGTCGTCGACGCCGGCAAGGGCTGTGAAACGGCCTTTCCGTCCGTCCAGACGGATGTGCGCCTCGCTGCCGGCATGAGTGCCGACGCCTTGGTCATACGTCTGTCCGGCGATCGACAGGGGAACGCCCGATATGGACAGATTGCCCTTTGTTTCGCCCCAGCCGGAGGAAAACGCGGTCAGATCCAAACTGTTCAGTTCGACTTCCTGCATCGGAGACGAACACGCCGCCAGCATACAGGCGGCGACCAAAGAAAAAACATTCAATCTTTTCATTACATTTTTATTTAGTTGATTGATTCCTTATTGATTTGATAGTGGTATATTACACGGGATGGTTGGGTAGATGGTCAGGACAGGTGGTCTGTCCGGGATGCCGGAGAACGGCCGGGACAAGCGCAAGCTTCGTCCCGGCCTTCTGCGGTTCTATTTTCCGAAATTCGCGTCAAAAGCGACGGCCGAGGGTTCGAAATCGTAGCCTTTGACTAAGCGGCAGGATTCGATGGCGCCCTGTTCCCGGTCCATGGCGCTGTCTTCCCATTCGATCGACAGGGGGCCCTGGTAGCCGATTGCGTTTAACGCCCGGATGATTTCCTCGAAACGGATATTGCCCCGTCCGATGCTGCGGAAATTCCAGTAACGGCGCGGATCGCCGAAGGTCACATGTCCGCCGAACACGCCTACACGTTTGGGTACGTCGCTCCAGTAGACATCTTTCATGTGCACGTGGAAGATTCGGTCGGAAAATTCGTAGATGAAATCGACGTAGTCCACTCCCTGGTATCCCAGGTGACTCGGGTCGAAATTAAATCCGAAAGCCGGGTGATTGTCGACGGCTTCCAGTGCGCGGCGGGCGGAAAACGTGTCAAAGGCGATCTCCGAAGGATGCACTTCCAGGGCGTAGCGGATGCCCAGCCGGGCATATTCGTCCAGAATGGGCTTGAAGCGGCGTCCGAAGTCGGCGTAGCCTTCTTCGATCATCTGCTCCGAGACGGGCGGGAAGGAATACAGCAGATGCCAGATGGAACTGCCCGTGAAGCCGTTGACGGTGTCAATGCCCAGGGCTTTGGCGGCATGAGCGGCTTCTATCACGGCCTGTGCGGCACGCTGACGCACGCCTTCCGGTTCGCCGTCGCCCCAGATGCTCTCCGGCAGGATGCTTTTGTGACGGATGTCAATGTTATCGCATACCGCCTGACCGATCAGGTGAGTCGAGATGGCATAGAATTTCAATTCATGTTTTCCCAGCAAATCCAGTATCCCCCGATAGTAAGCGGGGTCTGTTTCGTGCGTGTCCACATGGGCGGGAACGGCTAATTCCAGTCCGTCATAACCAAAGGATTTTGCCTTCCGGCAAACGGTTTCGAGGGGAAGGTCTCCCCATTGCAATGTACATAATGTTACAGAACGTTTCATATTCAATTTCCGTTTAATGATTAAGTTAATAAGTTCAGGTGCAAATATACGATTGTTTTTTTATTATCCGGTATCCGGCGGATCGTTGGCCCACTTTTTTTAGTGAGTGATTAGTGGTTCGTGGTTAAGGTTCGTGGTTAATGGTTAGTGGGAAGCGGCCGGTAGCGTCGTGACAGGGCGAAGCCTTCCGATCAACCCCTCACTTCTATTTCTTTCCCTCCCAACATCGCTTTCCCGCTATCTACCATCCACTAATCACTAACCACTATTTTCTGTTCCCGTTTTCCCTCCGCATGATTGGGAGGGGAGTCGGGAAGCATTCCCGAAAAAATCCATACTCCACTGAATCAATTTTGATTCATCCCGTGGGAGGTAATCATGAATTTTGGACATAGGATTTTTTGTTTAATAAATATTCCCTTAAATCCGCAAGTCGGTAGTCATCAAAAAAACAAAGCGCTGACATAAAATAAATTACTCAACGCTTTGTTATGTGTATTATTTCATCTATATTTGTGATAACGAAAAACATAAAATAGATTTACATATGGGTATAAAAGTACAACAAAAACAGCAAACCATCACTCCATTCGGAGGAATTTCTTTTGTAAACGATGAATTTACCCGTTCGGGGTTGTCTTTTTTGGCGCTGTCGATAAATAAATGCATCAAAATATATACTACAATCATGAATAACAACAGTTTAACATTAATACATGATGCATTTATTCGTTGATGTCTTCTTTGATAGATAAGGAGCTCGGCAGGCGCAGTAATTCCGGTTATCAGTACAGCGATATCTTTCGTACCTGGTTTTCCATCTTCTTTTGCGGGGGGCGATGTGGCCGAAGATGTTCAGACCCGTTTGCGTGCCACGCTGAAGGGTATCCCCTCGAGTCCTGTCCCCGGCCCGGACACGCTGCTTCGTGCCGTTAAAGAGCTTGCGGAAGCAAACAGCACCGTGGTATCCACCCGTGGAAAAGCCTATAATTTCAACATCCATACGAAGTTGAATAACCTGAATATAAAACTCTTACTTCTCACAAAACAACTCCGTAAAGGAGAAAAGTATGATTTTGATTACGACAATCAGATCCTCGAACATGAAAAATACGATGCCAAACGTACCTGCAAAATGAATACGGGCTATTTTCCGGGAGTGGCCACTGCAGGTGACAGGACTGTTTACGTTGAAAACCGTGACGGTAATGCGAATGTAAAAACCGGTCAGG
>JAITAY010000138.1 GCA_031283915.1 Tannerella sp. | reverse complement strand
AAATAGATTCTGGCTTTTGTAAAACCCGGAGAATTTAGCCATTGTTTGGGAGCGGAGAGGCCGAAAGCCAATGTTTTCAGGCGCAGGTGATCGCGACTGTGTACGGCGCGGGAAGAAGTATACCAGCCGCCCGTTCCATTCCCGTTGACGTATCGGGGGACATCCGTAATGTCGCCGGGATTTTGCCAGCGCCGGCGCAGTTCCGTACTTTTGTTGTATTTATCCCAGTATCCGTCGTCCTGCAACGCCCAGAGCGCATTATCTACACTCCATCCGCCCAGCGTGAACGACAGGTTGAACGACAGGTCGATGAATTTATACGAAAACGTATTATTCAGAGAGCCGGCTAAGTCAGGCGCCGGGTCTTTGATGCATATGCGGAATGCCTGTCCCGGGTTTTTGGTGATATTCTTCGAGAGCGTGCCGTCTTCCTGCAGCCGGTTGTCGTAATACTGCGCTTCGCCCGTTTCCGGATCGACGCCGGCATACTCAAGTACATATATTGTATTGTACGCCTCGCCTTCGCGGTGGATCAACCTGCCGGTATTGTTTTCGATAAATTCCGCATGGTCTTCGGTGGTCTTGATTATTTTGGATTTGTTCGAACTTAAAAGCAGCGAGGTGTTCCATCTGAAATCCCTGTCGTTGACATTGACCGACGAAGCCTCTATTTCAAAGCCTCTGTTCCGTATATGCCCTACGTTGTCAAGTATGGACACGAAACCTGTTGCGGCATAAATGGGTTTATCCATCAGCAAGTCTTTCGTATCTCGCTGATACAAGTCTGCTGTCAGGGAAAAGCGTCCCAGGAAAATGGCGTCGAATCCCGCATTTGCCATATAGCCTTTTTCCCATGTGAGGCCTTCGTTTGCAATCCGGTATTCGGAGATGGCTGTCTGAGTGCCGTACCGGATACTGCTGGAGTAGGTGCCCATATAACCGTAATAATTAGTCGGCAGGGTGCCGTTCACTCCGTATGAAGCTTTCAGTTTCAAGTCGGAAAGCCATTGTGCCGACGACTTCATGAACGATTCGCCCGTGACTCGCCACGAGCCTGAAACAGACCAGAAGTCGCCCCAGCGTTCTTTGGGCGACAGTCGTGACGAACCGTCGTGACGGTAACCGGCGCTAAGGTAATATTTGTTTGCGTAGTCGTAGTTAAAACGGGCGACATACGACATCTGCCGGTCATTGTCCCTGTAGTTGTCGATGGAAACCGGCGTCATGGCATTGCTCAGCGTGTGATTTGTCTTCTGCCCGTAGGTGGTAGCTCTGGAATAAAGCATCTCTATCTGATAACTTTGCACTTCGAAGGCAGCAGTGGCATTCAGGTTGTGCAGTTTGTTAAATGTACGGACTAAATTCAATGTCGAGTTTGAATTGTAGCGCAGACGTTCCGGACGCCATATCTGGCCGGCGCCCTGCGTGGAACGGCCGTCGAACGATTCCGGCCCCCAGTATCTGAATTCTTTATTGTTTGCATAATCCAGATTGAAAACGGATGCGAGTTTCAATCCATCGATAATTTCGTAACCGATATTTGCGGAACTCAACAGACGCCCGACGCGTGTGAAGGATTCGGAATTTGCGTCTTCAAATAAAGGGTTATAACCTCCATTGTTGGAATAAAATCCGGTGTTGTAGCTACCGTCCGGATTATAGATCGGGATGGAGGGTGTAAGTTCGTATCGGGTACTGTAGACTGCGCTGGCATAGTAGGAAGATTCCGGCGTCATATTGTTTTCCGTCAGGGTAAAGAATGAATTCATACCCAGCGTGAACTTTTTATAGATGTTGTTGTAGTTTAATCTTCCGGTATAACGTTCAAAATCCGTTGACAGTGAGAAGCCGCTTTCTTTTGTATAACCAAGGCTGGCCGAAAAATTACTGTTTTCTTTTCCTCCCGTAGCCGAAAATTCATAGTTTTGCAGGTTTCCCTTCTTGAACAGCGCATCTATCCAGTCAGAATAACCGCCTTCGGGTATTCCGGCATACGTATCGATTTTGTCGTTCGCATATTGTTCGGCTTTTTCTCGAGTATCGCCTTTGACGAGGCGTTCGTTTACATAGCCTTCGTGTATCAGTTCCCGGCGTTCGTCGCCGCCCATAATCGGGCGGTACTGCATGGCAAAGTCGGACATGCCCCAATTGGCTTTCAACGAATAATTTGTTTTCCCTTCTTTGCCTTTTTTCGTTGTAATCAGAATCACGCCGTTTGCGCCTCTGGCGCCATAAAGAGAAGTGGATGTGGCGTCTTTAAGGACGGTGATACTTTCCACATCAGCCGGATTTAGTGTGGCAAAAAGGTCTAATCCGCCCGGATTGTTCGTGTCTTCGCTCATGTTGCCCGACATGATGGGCACTCCGTCCAAAACAAAGAGTGGGTTATTTGATGCATTAAACGAGCCTGCCCCTCGGATACGTATGTTTTGGAAAGCGCCCGGCTGACCCGTATTGGCCGTAATCGTAACGCCCGGAATCCGGGCTTCGAGCATCTGGGCGATAGAGACCGCCGGGATGTCCTGAAGCTTGTCCATGTCAACCACAGTAGCGGCGCCGGTATACGACGATTTCTTGAAATTCCCGTATCCGGTTACTACGACTTCTTCCAGCAAAACGCTTGCATTTTCCATC
>JAITAY010000136.1 GCA_031283915.1 Tannerella sp. | reverse complement strand
TTGCATCCTGTTAAGGATGCATCCCTGACGGGATGCAGATAGAGACGTCGCAAAAATTCTACCAAGCGATGCATCCCTGGCGGGATGCTCTACTACCGCCTTTTAGCGCTTAACTTGATAACATTGGGCTTTAGCCGACGGGCAAGAAGGCGTGTGGGCGGATGTTTAACTCAATGTCATCAAGTTAAGATTTTGTTTCCGGCATCCCGCCAGGGATGCATCGCTCGGTAGCTAAACCGGTATAACCCTCTATTGCATCCTGATAAGGATGCATCCCTACCGGGATGCAGATAGAGACGTCGTAAAAATTCTACCGAGCGATGCATCCCTATCGGGATGCTCTACTACAGCCTTTTAGCGCTTAACTTGATAACATTGGGCTTTAGCCGACGGGGAAAAAGGCGTGTGGGCGGATGCCCTTTTCTATGCTGACGGGCAATGCACAAAACGATGCCGCGATAAGTATAAAATTGACGGCAAGAATAAGCATTGGGCTAAAGCCCGTGCGAACCGCAGCCGGATGGCGGGTTTCATCATTTATCATGATTTGACGTGACCTGAAAGAAACAGACAGAGGCTGTCTATTCATTATGTAGACAGCCTCCTCTTTCACAACTGAAATACTTCAACAACTTGTGGCTTTTCGTTCAGCGGATGGCGTCGAGCGCCTGTGCAAGGTCGGCCTTGATGTCGTCAATATGTTCGATACCCACGGAGATACGAATCAATCCCGGTTCCACACCCGTCGCTTTCTGTTCTTCGGGCGAGAGCTGTTCGTGCGTGGTGGCAGCCGGATGAATAATCAGCGACTTGGCATCGCCTACATTGGCCAGGTGGCTGAGCAGTTTTACGCTGTCGATCACCCGGTCGGCATACTCCGGATCGCCCTTGACCTTGAAGGTCAGCACGGCGCCGGGGCCTTTGGGCAGGTATTTGCGTGCCAGTTCGTAATATTTACTGCTCTTGAGGCCGGGGTAGTTGACGTATTCCACTTTCGGATGACTTTCGAGCCATTCGGCTAACGCCTGCGTGTTCTGCACGTGGCGGTCGAGGCGGAGCGAAAGCGTTTCCAGTCCCTGTACCAGCAGGAAGGAATTGAAGGGACTGGGCGTGCAGCCCCAGTCGCGCAGTCCTTCCACACGGGCGCGGATGTTGAAGGCGATGTTGCCGAAGGGGCCGCCGGCGCCAAATACATCCCAGAAGACGAGGCCGTGATAGCTGTCGGAAGGTTGTGTGAAAGCGGGGAATTTGCCGTTGCCCCAGTTGAACGTACCGCTGTCAACAATCACGCCGCCGATGCTTGTGCCGTGGCCGCCAATCCATTTGGTGGCCGACTCGACTACGACCGACGCGCCGTGTTCGATCGGACGGAAGAGGTAGCCCGCTCCTCCGAACGTATTGTCCACAATCAGCGGAAGGTCGTGAGCGCCGGCTACGGCTGCAATGGCGTCGAAATCGGGAATGTTCAGTTCGGGATTGCCGATGGTCTCCAGGTAGATCGCTTTAGTATGAGCGTCGATGCGCTTTTCGAACTCGGCAGGGTCGTCGGTCGGCGTGAAGCGGGCTTCGATGCCGAGCCGCTTGAACTGCGACTTGAACTGGTTGTAGGTGCCGCCGTAGAGGTGGGAGGTGGTGACGAAGTTGTCGCCTGCCTGGAGGATGTTGTTCAGCGCGATAAACTGCGCCGCCTGTCCCGACGAGGTGCCCAGCCCCGTGACGCCGCCTTCGAGCGCGGCCACTCTTTTCTCGAATACGTCGGTCGTGGGGTTCTGCAACCGGGTGTAAATGTTCCCGAACTTGCGCAAACCGAACAGATCGGCGCCATCTTTGGCATCCTCGAAAACGTAGGAAGACGTCTGATAAATTGGTAATGCACGTGCGTGAGTGGTCTTTTCGACTTCCTGACCTGCGTGTACCTGTAATGTTTCAAATTTTAAATTACCCATGATTCTTTTTTCTTTTTGAATTGATGATTATTTTATGCCGCAAAGATAATATCCGCTTCGCTGGCCTGCAATACCCTATGTGTGGTATTTCAGTTTTTCTGCACGTTCCGGGCGAAGGGCCGTTCGACATTCCGGCCAAACGACTGGTTGATCAGGTTGCGGTTGCGCGGACGGAAGGTGCCTTCTTCCATTTCGCGGATGACGACCTTCGTAAACAGGCGGAACATCTTCTGTTCCTGGCTTTCGTCGCGGTAGAACAGTTCCCAGGCATAATCATAAAGCTCCTGCAGCCGTTCGGCGGACATTTGTTTGGGATGAAACACCACTTGCCCGGCGTTGTAGTGATTCCAGTCGAAGTCGAAGATACGCCCCTGACGCAGCAGGTCGTCGTAGCCCTTCGTATGCGGAAAGGGCGTCATCACCGTAAATTCGGCCAGGTCGAGGTCTATCTCCAGCAGGAAATCAATCAATCGCTTAATATCATCTTCCGACTGGTTATCCAGCCCGATCAGGATGGTGCCTTCCACGCCGATGCCGTAGTCGTGATACCGCCTGATGCGCTCCCGGATATAATCGGACGTGTCGTAAATCGCCTGGTACACGTACCACGCTCCCGCTTGAGCAGCCAGATCCAGCACTTTCGGGTCGTCTTCGATGGTATGGCTGACCCATTTCTTTTTGAAAGGAATCATTTCGCGGAAGAGTTCTATTTCCCATTCCCTGTTTTGTGCCAGCGAATTGTCGACGATGAAAAGGCGGTTATTGTCAATGGTAGCCAAGTCTTCCAGCACCTTGTCTATCGGACGCGGACGGAAAACACGTCCTCCCAGATAGGACACGGCACACGGATAGCAACTGAAACGGCAACCGCGCGAGGCATGGAACAGATCGACCATCTGCACGCCTTTGTGATTGTACAGTTCCCGCTTGTACAAGTCCCTGCGTGCCGGCCCGATCGTTTCTACCGGAGGCTGATGTCTCATGAAGTTGTAGACCTTTTTCAGGCGGTCGTTCTTCCAGTCGTCCAGCACCTCCTCCATGCGTCCTTCGGCCTCGCCCAGAAAAACGGCATCGGCATGTTCAATCGTTTCCTCGGCATGGAGCATGGTCGAGATGCCGCCGAAAATCACCTTTTTCCCTCTCCGGCGAAATTCGTCGGCAATCGCCCAGCCGCGTTTCACCTGCGTGCTGAGCATCATGGATATCGCTACCAGATCGCACGCCCCGTCAAACTGCACTGCTTCCACGTTTTCGTCCGTGAATGAAATTTCCACACCGTCGGGGAGGGTTGCCGCAAAAACCACCGGCCCGTGAGGCGGAAGATTGAAGGTGGTCTGTCCCCTCAACTTTTCCCATCTGGGATAAATCAATTTTAATTTCATATCCTATTCTGTATTTTAAATTCTATCGACGCTCAAAAACCGATCGTTCCACGCACTCCCGAAGGCCGCGTACCCATGAAACCCGTCAGATCCGCGCATATCAGATTATCCTCTATCATTAAATCCGGGGCGCAAGTAAGCTCTTTTTTCTGAATTGTGCAAAAAAAATCAAACTGTTTTTGTGTGATACTGTGCGCAAGGAGGTTTTGCGTAGAAACAGGAAATGAGTGGTGAGTGGTTCGTAACGCGAAATAAATAAGCTGTTCCGGTATATCGAAGCGTTCGTCAGGCATTCATTTCAACACGGAGACACACGGAGATTTTTTCCTCCCTCCGTGTGCTCCGTGTTTCAGGATTTCTCACTGCGTCTTGCAAACGTTCGATCGGTTTAAAATCTCACCTTGATTCCCGCGTTAACCACAAACCCGTCGAGCGGCGCGTAGATGTCGCCGAATACGGGACTGGTCACGCTCCCGGAGTAGATGCTTCCGAATTTTGTTTGCCGCGTGTCGGTAAAGTTTTCGAAATTGACGTAAACCGAAAACTGTTCCCAGATTTTCTCTACCATGGCTCCGCAAATCCAGTAGTCGCGGCCTGTTGAACCGTCGTTGAGCCGTTGCGGACTGTAGTAATAGGCTTCCAGTCCGATTTTCCAGCTTTCCTCCACTTCGTACATCAGTACGTTGTTCAGACGGTGTTTGGACGTGAGGGGATTCGGGTAGCTCGCGCCGTTTTCCGTTACTTGGGCATCCGTAAAGGTATAACCGACAAAAAGCGTAAAGTCGCCGTAGCGGACTTTTATGTTGGTTTCCGTGCCTCGCGTAGCGGTATGTCCGTCGATGTTCCGAAACCGGTAATTCCCGTCCGAAAGCGGTATGAGCATCAGCGGACGGTTGAGACAGGTATAGAAAAAGAGCTGATTGACGGATAAAAACGCTTCGCCCAGGGACGTTTTGCAGTTGACGTCTGCACTGGCTCCGTAGCTGCGTTCGAGTTGGTTGTCGCGGCTGTTTACGGGGAGTACGTTTTGATAATGTACCCGTTCGCTTTCTTCGGTAAAGACGGTGGGTGTCTTGTAGCCCAGTCCGCCGCAAATCCGCGACGACCACTTCGGGTCGAAGTTGAACAGCGCCGCCAGCCGGGGCAGCAAAGCGAAGCCGTAACCGGTCACGTAATCGCCGCGCAAACCGCTTTCGAGGCTGAACAGGCCGGTTATTTTCGTGTTGTTCTGAACAAAAAGGCCGGCTGTCGTCTGGTCGTAATCGCGCGATACGAAATCACGGCGTTTCTTTTCCGCAAAATGATCCGTCCACAGGTTGGCGCCGGTTACCCATTCGGTGTTTTCGCCGGTGTAGAGATAGCTCAGTTCGGAAAATGTGCCGTTTTGGCGACCGTCAAAACCGTAACCGGGGATGGCGATTGTGCGATGAAAATAGTTGTAGCTGTTGCGGAACGTCAGCTTTGACTTTTCGTTCAAACGGTGTTCCGCGGAGAACTGAGTGCTCACCCGTTGCGTCCGGTTGTTCTCGAAATACGTACGGTCGTCGCCTTTCCCGGAGATGTGGCGCATGTCGCCTCCCAGACGGTCTTCCCATGTGGTATTTACGCCCAAATCCAGGGTTGTCCGGTCGCCGGGATAGACGAAGAGGCGGGGATTCAGGCTGTAACGTTCCACTTTGGGAATGGCGGAAAGTCCGATGTCGGCGGGGTCGTAAGCGACATTGCTGTTGCGCGAAGCGAAGATCGTCAGGCCGGTTTTGCTGAAACGCTGCGAGTAAAAACCGTTCAGGTCGAGTCCAAGCGCACTTGTGCCGTTGACATGAAAATTCAATTCTCTTTCGTCCGAAGGCGTTTTGGAAATGAGGTTGACCATGCCGGCAATGGCTCCTCCGCCATAAAGCGTGGAAGTCGATCCTTTGATGATTTCGACTTGCCGGAGGTCGAGCGGAGGAATCTGCAAAAGTCCCAGGCCGCTTGCCGCACCCGAATACAGCGGAAACCCGTCTTTCAGGATTTGCGTGTAACGTCCGTCCAGCCCCTGTATGCGTATGGAGGCGTTGGCCGAAACGGGCGAGGTCTGTTGCGTCTGAATGCCGGTGCTTTCGTTGAGCAACATGCGGATGTCGCCGGGTTTCATGTTGCTTTTTTCTTCCAGCTCTTCGCTGCCGATAAATTCAATTCTTGAGGGAATATTTTCGATGGTGCGTGTCCCGCGAGTGGACGAAACGACGATTTCTTCCAGTTCGGATTCGCCGGCCTCGAGGATAATTTCCACGGGATTGTCGTCCGGCAGGGGGAAGGCAAATTCTTTTTCCTGCCTTTTGTAACCCGTATATGAAAACACGATTTTTGATTTCCCGTCGGGGATATGGTCGATGACGATTTGTCCGTCTGCATCGGACACGGTTCCGTTCGTCGTCCCGTCGACGACGGCCGTTGCGCCGACAAGGGCTTCCCGGGTGCCGGCGTCCTGGATGATAGCCCTGAATGTGTTTTGGGCAAAAAGGGCGTTGCACGAAATCAGTGCGGCAAATATGATAGATGTATATACTTTCATTTTATTTTTTACTTAATTGATTACACGATAAAAAGGGTCGGAGTTTTCCTGCTCCGACAATAAAAAAACAGAATGAATATCGGATGTGTTACCTGCATTTTCGCCTGACGGGGTGTCGTCCCTAACGCTTGGATACCGATATTTCGTTTTTTACCGATAGATCGTCTCTCCGGGACATCTCCATGCATGGGATTCTATCCGATATTCGTAAAAATATACTTCGCGCGGCATGATTTTCTGAGCGGACGCACCATTCAAAGATTCAAGGGATTTTTCGACATGAAGCTCCCGTGTGCCGGCAGACATCGTCATCCCGCGTAAGTATGGTTGACGGATAATCAGGCACGTTTCGGCGGCTGCCAAATGCTTCCGAGAAAAGGTGAAGTATAAAGCTGTATTCGGTATGTATTTATTTCGGCAGACAGGTTTTGCGGAATCATTTGTGTGCAGGCGGCATTCTCGACGGTGAATCCGGGAGCGGTATTGCAGGGCGCGAACGGCGAACAGCAGCCGGAACAGTCGTGCGAAGCGTGGTCATCGGTTTGTTGGGTTAGAGTTTCATGCTCATCCATGCATGTATCCGGGCAATACGCTACGGTCGAGAGTATAGTGATATAAACGGATAATATGAGCGATAAAATTTTCATGATGCAAAAATACATGAAAATTCCGGTTTCCCGGGTATCCGGAATGAAAATCAAGACTCATTCAATGATTCAATTTCCGCCGCAGCCTGCGAGAAAGGATCCGACATAGTCGGTAGTTTTGCCGTAGCCTGCGGGAGAAAAACCGACATAGTCGGTAGTTTCGCCGTAGCTTACGGGAGAAAAACCGACATAGTCGGTAGTTTTGCCGTAGCTTACGGGAGAAAAACCGACATAGTCGGTAGTTTCGCCGTAGCTTACGGGAGAAAAACCGACTATGTCGGAGATTTGGTTAAATCTTGTTAGAGAATTATACTGCACACGGGATGTATAACTGAATAACTGAATGATTTACTTGAATACTCGCTTGACGGCTTCCAAAAATCCGTATTTAAACTCCGTGTCGGGTTCCAGGTAACTGCCTTCCGCCCATTCGTTCCATGCGTTGACGGTGATCAGGG
>JAITAY010000271.1 GCA_031283915.1 Tannerella sp. | reverse complement strand
CCCATCCCCTGCGACAAGTTTTTAGTACCTTTGCAACAAAAAAACATGGAATTACTGCCGCATAAAAGCAAACAGGCGCTCCTGATCTTTCTCCATCTCGCAGGATGGGCGCTTTTCATTTATCTTACCTTTCCGCATTTCGACCGTGCAGGACGGTTGCCGGATTTCCACATTCCATGGTTTGCCGTGATCAATTACTCTTTTTTGGCAGTTTATTTCTATTGTAACGTTTGTGTTTTTGTACCGCGGTTTCTTTCGGGAAAAAAAATAGCGCTGTTTCTGGGCATATCGGTCGCCGCATATCTGTTCTTTTGTTTGCTTATACCGCTTCTATTCAGATCCTTTTCCGAACCACCCTTCAGACCGGAAATGTGGCCCCGACGGCCGGGCTTTCTGCCGCCCGACAGGATGGAACCCCCATTCGGCCTCTTCAAACGGTTGGGCATCCATGTCCATTCCAGCCAGTTTCTGATTGTTTTCATTGTAAGCACCGGCGTGAAGGCTATTTCGCAATGGTATGCCGAAAAGCAACGTCTCCAGGAACTGGAAAACTCCATGGTGCAGGCCGAACTGTCGTTTCTCAAATCGCAGTTGCATCCGCACTTTCTCTTCAACAGCCTGAACAGTATCTATTATCTTGCCTTGAGCAAGAACGGCAAAGCGCCCGAAGCCATCCTTTCGCTTTCCGACTTTTTGCGTTTCGTGACAACCGAAAGCAATCAAAGCCGTATCCCGATGGAAAAGGAAATCCGGATGCTGGAGGAATACATTCACCTGCAGCGTCTGCGGGCGTCGGAGAAGTTTGAGCTGATATTTCAGGTGAACGGCGATTTCCGGAACCGAACGATTATGCCGCTGACCTTTGTGCCGTTTGTGGAAAATGCGTTCAAATACGGAATCAGTGCATACATGAATTGCTTTATTCATATCGGTCTTACGCTCGAAAACAGCCGTCTGAAATTCACCTGCGACAATTCGATCTTCCCGGGACTGAAAGACAGCAACTCTTCGACAGGCGTCGGCCTGGAAAACATCCGCAAGCGGCTGGAGCTGGCTTATGCAAAGCGACATTCGCTGGACATGAATGCCAGCAGCAGGGCTTTTTGCGTCAAACTTCAAATAGAATTGGAATGAGATGCATGGCAATTGACGACGAACCCCTGGCGCTGAAGCTGCTGAGGGACTATTGCAGTCGGGTGCCTTCCATCCGTTTGCTGGGCGCGTATACCGACCCGGTGGAAGGTTTCACGTGTATCCGTTCCATGAAGCCCGACCTGCTGTTCCTGGATATTCACATGCCGGACATTTCCGGTATTCACATCGCCCGGGCGCTGGAGAAAGAGACCATGGTTATTTTTACGACCGCCCACCGCCAATACGCCGTCGAGGGTTTTGAACTGGATGTGGTAGATTATCTGCTTAAGCCGTTTAACTTCGAGCGCTTTCTGAAAGCTTATTCCAAAACGGAAGAACGGTTCCTGTCGGCTGGGAAAAAGCCCGTTCCGGAATCCGGGAGCGACGATAGAATCCTTTCTTTCAAATACAATTATCAGCATGTACAGTTGCCCCTACATGCTATTTTATATATCGAAGCTTTCGACAATTACATTAAAATAGTAACACCCGGCAAAACCTATATGCCGATCATGACGCTGAAAGCGATAGAAAGCCTTCTGGCGGCATCCGGCTTTATTCGCGTACACAAATCGTTTATCGTCGCCGTAAGCAAAATCAAATCGTTCAACAGTGAAAAGGTCATTACCGACCGCAAGCAAATACCCATAGGCCGGCGTTATCGCAGGGAATTTCTGGAGAAGATGGCTTCAAGTCAGTTCCCGAATGCCGTAAGCCGGCAGTTCAGCGAATGACTTGAGGCAGGGCAACGTTCAATGCCATCAAGTTCGTCCGGTTTTGTCGATTTCGCTTGACCGAAATCGCAATTATCGAAGCTTTTCTCAATTATCCTCCGCCAATAACAGCAGAGGCTTCTCTTCTCTTCTACTCTATCAATTTGAACCGTACGCGCAGTCTTCCGTCTGCATAGTCATAATTCAGCAGTTTGAAACGGCCTATCTCGGAAGTATTACCTGCGTGCCGGCCGATGCAGGCGCAAGCGTCATAATCCCCTACACGCACAATACGCAACGTATCGGAAACCTGTTCGGGCAATTTGCTTAAATCCACATACTTTACCGCTTCTTCTCGATTCATGAATTCGCAGGTGACAGCCAGATGCCCGTCGATGATTTCATTGACCCGTCTTTCGACTTCCGCCATCTGTTCATCGGTCGGCGCTTTCGGCAGCAGGTAGTCGCATTTGCTCTTTTTTCGCTCTATATGCGCATTTCGAGACCTCGGACAACCGAACATCCGCACCATGGTCTGGTTCAGGACATGTTCTGCCGTATGCATCGGCGGATACTCCGCCTTGTTATGTTCATTCAATTGATTCTGTTCCATTTTATTCCAGTTACCTGTATTCTGTACAAAGTAGAATAAAAAAAAGCTACCCTCTCCGCGTAGCTTTTTGTTTCTTTTCCGCTCTTCCTCTTGGACTTGAACCAAGGACCCTCTGATTAACAGTCAGATGCTCTAACCAACTGAGCTAAGGAAGAATGTCAGGCAATTCCCTTTTGGAGGAATGCGGGGCAAAATTACGGGTAATTTTTCAATTGTGCAATACCCTGCACGAAAAGGTTTCAAAAAAATTCAGCAAAATAATACGGCATTGCATGCCTGTACCTGTCCCGCATGCACGTTTTCAGGGAGAAATATGATGCACATCCTTCCTCATGCTGGCGAAGCCTGTTTTGCACGGGAAAGTAGATGGTCATGTTCTGAAACGAGTGCATTTCAAATGGTCGCATGTGTTTATACTGCGCGCGATGAAGTTTTCCTCAGTAGCGATGAAACTTCATGCAGTTACTTTTAAACTTGCAACATCTACTTTTAAGTTGGCGACACTTACTTTTTAGGTGGTAAATGGTTAGTGATCGCTGTATGTGATGGCACTTTGAATTGCCCGACCGACCGGAATGACACAGGGATATTTTTTTTACCTTTACACCCGTTCCCGCACAATCCGGCGGAAACGAAGTCAAACAGAAACAAAGTGTAAGATCAAAGATATGAAACATTTATTATTTACTATGGTCATGCTGTCGATGTTTTCGGGCTGCAAGACTGTGTCGGACGATATTTCTTTCCCCGAAATCACCCGCGAAGCCAAACCGTGGACACGCTGGTGGTGGATGGGCAGCGCAGTCGATTCGGCCGGCATCACGTACAGTCTGGAAACGTTGAGCCGCGCAGGCATCGGCGGTGTGGAGATTACGCCCATCTACGGCGTGAAAGGGCAGGAAGGCAGGTATATTGATTATCTGTCGCCCCGGTGGATGCGCATGCTCGCTTTTACGGAAGCCGAGGCTGAACGTCTGGGGATGGGCGTAGACATGAACAACGGTACGGGCTGGCCTTTCGGCAGTCCCGAAACCGGCATGGATGATGCAGCCTCGAAAGCCGTCTTCAGGGATAACCGGCTGGAGGTCGGAAAGACGGGACAACTGGTCAAACGCGCGGCGCCCGGCGGACAGGGGTTCGTGATTGACCATCTCGACAAAGGGGCCGTGAAACGGTATCTGGACAGGTTCGACAGGGCCTTTGCCGAAAGCGGCGCTCCTTTCCCGCACAGTTTTTTCAATGATTCCTACGAGGTGTACGGCGCCGACTGGACGCCCACGCTGCTGGACGAGTTTGAACGGCGACGCGGCTATCGCCTGCAGGATTATTTCCCCGAACTGCTGGCCGACGGCTCGACGGATATTTCGGCGCGTGTCATTGCAGACTACCGCGAGACCGTTTCCGACATGCTCCGCGAGAATTTCACGCAGGTATGGACGGACTGGGCGCACGGCCACGGTGTCGCGGTACGCAACCAGGCGCACGGTTCACCCGCCAACCTGCTCGATCTGTATGCCATGGTAGACATTCCCGAATGTGAATCGTTCGGCATAACGGATTTTGACATCCCCGGCCTGCGCAGGGATTCCATCCGCAGGACGAACGACAGCGATCCGAGCGTGCTGAAATATGCTTCGTCGGCAGCGCACGTCACCGGAAAGAAATACACTTCGGCGGAGACGTTCACCTGGCTGACCGAGCATTTCCGCACATCGCTGTCGCAGTGCAAGCCCGAACTCGACCTGATGTTCGCCTCCGGAGTGAATCGTGTCTTCTTCCACGGGACCACCTTTTCGCCGCCGGATGCTCCCTGGCCGGGATGGAAATTCTATGCCTCCGTGGACATGTCGCCCACCAACACCATCTGGCGCGATGCACCGGCGTTTTTCGACTACATCACCCGCGTGCAGTCTTTCCTGCAAAGCGGTACGTCCGACTGCGACTTCCTCCTCTACCTCCCGATTTATGATATCTGGCACGAGCAGCGCGGCAACTACTACCTCCCCTTTTCCATTCACGACATGCGCAAACGGTTGCCGGAATTTTGCGGCGCGGCAGACCGTATCATGGCTTGCGGGTACGATGTGGATTACGTTTCCGACCGTCTCCTGCACACATGCAGCGTCGAAAACGGCCTCCTGAAAACCGCAGGCGGTGCGCGTTACAGGGCGCTGATTCTTCCTTCGGTCAAACGGCTTCCCCTCGAAACGCTCTCGCAGATTGACGAACTGGCGCGGCAAGGCGCAACAGTTGTCTTCGCCGGACAGTATCCCGCAGACGTGCCGGGATTGTCCCGTCTCGAAGAAAGAAGGAAAACGTTTGCCGAAATATTGGCGCGTTTGCGTGCCGAGCCAACCGTCGCGATGACGGACAGTGATTCGCCCCTGCCCGCCGGATTCAGTCCGTACCGAGAATCGTTTGTTGCGGATTTCGGCGGCAAGCTGATACGCCGCAGGCACGACGGCGGTCATGTCTATTTCCTGGTCATGCTGAAGAATAACAGGACAGATGACTGGGTGACGCTGGGGACGAAGGCCGAAAGCGCCGTCTTCTTCGACCCCTTGACCGGCAAAGCGGGAAAAGCCCGCCTGAGAAACCGCAACGGCATCACGGAAGTATACATGCAGTTGCAGCCGGGCGAATCGCTGTTGTTGAAAACGTTTGCCGACAGGGATGTCCAGGCAAAAGACTGGATGTATTACCGGCCGACGGGCAGGCGCATGGTGTTGAACACGGGCTGGAAGATGCATTTCATCGACAGCGAACCGGCGGTGAACGAAACGTTTCAGTTTCCCGCTCCGGTCTTGTGGACGGAGCTGAACAACGATACGCTGAAACGGAATATGGGAACGGCTTTATACAAGACGACATTTGATTTCGCGAAAGAAGCAGGCCGGGAATACCGCCTTTATCCGGGCGACGTCCGGGAAAGCGCCGTCGTACGCGTGAACGGGAAAAACGCGGGCACACTCTTTGCCGTTCCGTTTGCGGTGAACATCGGCGATTTGCTCCGGAACGGCAAAAACACGCTCGAGATAGCCGTCACCAATCTGCCGGCCAACCGTATCTCCGATTACGACCGTCGCGGTGTGGAATGGCGCATTTTTCACGAAATCAATTTCGTAAACATCACTTACGAAAATACGCGCTTCGATACGTGGGAACCGCTTCCTTCGGGGTTGTCGGGGGCGGTCGTGATTGAGGAAATGGAGACAATAAAACCGTTCGGGCAATAAACGGATGAAGTTGTCAGTTCCGGATAAGCTGCCGGACATATCGCAGGCATTCTCCGTATCTTTCGGCGGCTTTTACGGGGCTTTGCGCTAATTTTGCATGGCTACGCATAAAATGCCAGCATCCATCCATACGGCAAATTTACATCCGCGTGCGCTGAGAGGGAGAAGGGTAACGGGATACGTTCCTGCCCGGAATTTTATAAGAGTCCCCGGATCAGGGGATCCGTTCCGAAATCATGGATGATACTTGTTTTGATATAAAAGATAAAGAGGACAGCATAAAGCGGCAGGCGGAGACTGGTAGCACGACGCGACATATCATAATCCCGCAAACAAAATAATTCGCATTGTTGACTGTGAAAATTCTCTCGCCCAGCAACCAAGTAAGGTAATTAAGGCTTTAAA
>JAITAY010000351.1 GCA_031283915.1 Tannerella sp. | reverse complement strand
GTCGGTAGTTCTCCCAGAGGTTACGGCGAAACTACCGACTATGTCGGTAGTTTTCCCAGAGGTTACGGCGAAACTACCGACTACGTCGGAGATTTAGTTAAATCATGTTAGAAGGTTATACTGCGCACGGGAAGGAGCATACCGAATCACTGAATAAAGAGGTCGGCGGCCGTTAGGAGCTGTCTGTAAATAAACCATCCCCATTGACGGGAGATGTTTTTTGCCATCCAACGACTGAAAATGCGCGCAGTATAAAACAAAGTGACGCAGGAATTGTACAAAAATACGGAAACGCTGAGCACACGAAGATTTTTTCCTCTGTCGGCCTCTGTGTGTTCCGTATTTCCGTGTTTCAATGATTTCTGATAAAAATAGCGCCTCAAAAAAAGATTATACTGCACGCGGTATCGTTTTGTGCAAAAACAGGCGTTGTTAATGGTTAATGATTAATGATTAGCAGCGGTCGGTAGTGTCGTGACAGGACGAAGATCCCCGACCAGTACAGGATACCCGTACATTCCTCCGCAAACAACCCGCGTAGAGGGAGGATAAGGATGTAGGCAACAAACCATATTACCATATTGATACGAAGCGCCAGACGCGCCAAAACAATAAGGTAATAAGGTCTGTAAAGTCCATAAGGTCCGTAAGGTCCGTAAAGTCCGTAAAGATGTGTGTTTCCCTCTTGGCTACCGAGGTTTATGAATCCCCTAACGGGGAACAGGGAAAAGGGAAAAGGGATACCCGTTTTTCTATTGACAGGATTCCCCTGCGGGGAAAATATGCACCTGCACAAAATCATACCGCGTAAAGTATAAATGATGGAACCGGCCGGCGGCGGTTTGCACGAGCGTCAAATAATGATGAAACTTGTTCCTGTTGCCTGTTCCAAAATATCGGTAGAATATGAAGAGCCAGGGTGACAATACGTTTTCTCATTGACACCCTGGCTCCTTTTCTTATTTCTGCAAAGGCAACGGTTGCCTGCTAAGGAGCTGTCTGTGCATGTATCGGCGGATGGTTTTCTCCCAGAATCTTGTAATAAACGTTGGGGTTGCCGATAATCCGTAACGCTTCTTTCAGGCTCTCGTTCTCGTCGTTGACGATCTGATAGTATTCGCTTATGTCAAACAAGTCGCGTGCGATGAGCGCCTTGATCTGAAGCGTTATCAACGGCTTGGATTTGTTATACTGTTCTTCGTTAAATGCTACTTCCTTTTCGGTTGCCATCTGCTGAAGTTCCTGAAGAAGTGTTTCCGGTACGTCGAAATTACGCTTGTACCGAAGCATGTCGGGATAGCTTTTGTTTAACGTTTTCCGGTTCTTGTCCACGTAATTCATGCTGACGATGTTGATGAGTCCGAGGGCCGATACATTCCGGTGATAGTCGGTGTAGCGCGTGGAGTCCAGGGGGACGAAGACGTCGGGCATGATGCCGCCGCCGCCATAGACCGTTCGCTTCGAGACCAGGGTGTTGAACTTCAGGGAATCGGGGAAATGAATGCTGTCTGCGCTCATCAGTTCGCCCCGGTTGTAACGAGCGATCAGTTCGCGACTGTACAAGGTGTCGTTACCCATCGTGTAATGTTTCTGGATGTTGCGTCCGCTGGGAGTGTAGTATCGGGCGACGGTCAGGCGGATCAGGGAACCGTCGGGCAGCGGGATGGGTTTTTGTACCAGTCCTTTGCCGAAAGTGCGCCGGCCGATGATCACGCCTCTGTCCCAGTCCTGAACGGCGCCGGAGACGATTTCGCTGGCCGAAGCGGAATATTCGTCTACCAGAACGACCAGGCGTCCTTTTTCAAAATTTCCTTTTTCGGTGGCGAGCGAGTTCTCGCGCGGTTGCCTGTTGCCCTGGGTATAAACAATCAGTTTGTTCCTGTCCAGAAACTCGTCGGCCAGTTCGTAGGCGATGTGCAGATACCCTCCGCCGTTGCCCTGCAAGTCCAGCACGAGGTTTTCCATCCCCTGGAGCAGGAGCTTGCCGATGGCTTCGCGAAATTCCCTGGATGAAGTGATGGCAAAGCGGCTCAAGCGGATGTATCCGGTAGATTCGTCAACCATATAGGCGGCGTCCAGACTGTAGATCGGGATGTTGCCGCGTGTGATGGTATATTCCAGCAAATCTTTGAAGCCGTTTCTTTGTACCTTGATGCGCACCTGTGTGTTGCGCGGGCCGCGCAGCCGTTTCATGATGTCCGTATTTTTCATCTTGACACCTGCAATCAGGGTGTCTTCGACGAAGATGATACGGTCGCCCGCCAGCAGACCGATTTTTTCGGACGGACCGCCTGAAATGACCTGTATGACGTAGAGCGTGTCGGTCAGCATGTTGAACTGTATGCCGATGCCGTCAAAATTACTTTCTAACGGTTCGGTCAGTTCTTTTGTTTCTTCCGGATTGGAATATTCCGAATGAGGATCCAGTTTTTCGAGCATACCGATAATGGCGTCCTCCGTCAGTTTTTTTTCGTCAGCCGGGTCTACGTATAAAGTAGAAATAGCGCTGTGCGCAATCAGCAGCTTGCGCGCATCTTCGCTGAGGCGCTGCTGCTGGGCATACAGACCGGTTACCGTAAAAACAAGTATCCCGGTGATGAATGCCGATAATTTAATCTTCATGATGTTCATATAATTGAAATTCTTTGGGTACAAAAGCAGAAATATCTTTTCCGAAGGATAATAATTCGCGTACGATGCTGGAACTGATGAACGTGTATTCGGGTTCGGTGAACAGGAGGAACGTATCGATGCCGGTCAGTTTCCGATTGACGTCCGCGATGTTTTTTTCATATTCAAAGTCGTTGATGGAGCGTATGCCACGCACGATGAAGCCGGCATTCACTTTCCGGGCGAAATCGACGGTCAGCGAATCGTAGGCCATGACCTGTATGTTCGGTTCCTGTTCGTAGATGCGTTTGATCGTTTCAATGCGTTTTTCCAGCGGAAAATAACTCTTCTTACACTGATTGACGCCAATGGATATGACAATCTCATCCACCAGACGGAGCGCACGATCGACCACCGACTGATGTCCAAGCGTGAACGGATCAAACGTTCCCGGAAAAATGGCTCTTTTAATGGCCTTCATAGCTTATTTATTTGTTTACCGGGTCTTCTTCCACTATCAAGTTCTCGATAATGAACACCTGCCTGTCCATCGTATTTTTCCCCATGTAAAATTCCAGCATTTCCTTGATCTGGTCTTCCTTTTTCATGGTGACGGGATCCAGGCGAATGTTTTTCCCGATGAAATGTTTAAATTCATCGGGAGAGATTTCTCCTAATCCTTTGAAACGGGTGATTTCCGCATTTTTCCCTGTCTCTTTGATGGCGTACAAGCGTTCTTTTTCCGTATAACAATAAAAAGTCTTCTGCTTGTTGCGTACGCGGAAAAGCGGCGTCTGCAAGATGTATACGTGATTGCGCTTAATGAGGTCAGGGAAAAACTGGAGGAAGAAAGTCATCAGCAACAGACGGATATGCATACCGTCGTCGTCCGCGTCAGTGGCGATGATGACTTTGTTGTACCGCAGCCCGTCCAGTCCGTCCTCGATGTTCAATGCGGCCTGAAGCAGGTTGAATTCTTCATTTTCATACACTACTTTTTTGGTCAGGCCAAAGCAGTTAAGCGGTTTTCCGCGGAGGCTGAAGACGGCTTGCAGGTTCGGGTCACGGCTTTTGGTGATGGAACCGCTGGCCGAATCGCCCTCGGTGATGAAAATAGAGGAGGCGTCCTTGTGTTCATCCTTGGAATCGTTCAGATGGATACGGCAATCGCGAAGCTTGCGATTGTGCAAGCTCGATTTTTTGGAACGTTCGCGCGCCAGCTTCGAGATGCCGGCAATGGCCTTGCGTTCCTTCTCCGATTCAAGAATTTTCTTCAACAAGATATTGGATGTTTCCGTATTGATGTGTAAATAATTATCCAGCTCTTTCTTGAGGAAGTCGCCGATGAACTTGGAAATGGTTGGTCCGTCCGGCCCCATGTCCCTGGATCCCAGTTTGGTCTTCGTCTGGCTTTCGAATACAGGCTCTTCCACCTTGATGCTGATGGCGGCCACTATACCGGAACGGATGTCGGAATATTCGAAATTCTTGTTGTAATATTCTTTGACGACGCGGCCGATTGACTCCCGGAAAGCGGAGAGATGTGTCCCTCCCTGCGTCGTATACTGTCCGTTGACAAAGGAATAATACTCTTCGCCGTATTGATTGCTGTGTGTAATGACCACTTCGATGTCATCGCTTTTCAGGTGGATGATGGGATACAAGGCGTCGGTCGTCAGGTTTTCGTTCAGCAGATCGACCAGGCCGTTTTTGGAATACAACGTTTTTCCGTTGAACGTGATGGTCAGTCCCGAATTGAGAAAGACATAGTTCTTCAACAGGTTCTCGACAAATTCGTCGTTGTAGGAGTAAGCGGCAAAGATCCGGCTGTCGGGGATGAAAGATACGGAAGTGCCGTTTTTTTCCGAAGAGGCTTCGATATCGGATTCGCGGGTGACGACAGCCCGGCTGTATTCCACTTCCTTACATTCGCTTTCGCGGTAGCTGACAATCTTGAAGTAACTGCTCAGCGCATTGACGGCCTTGATGCCGACGCCGTTCAGTCCGACGGATTTCTTGAACGCCTTGCTGTCGTACTTGGCGCCGGTGTTCATCCGGCTGGACACGTCCACGACTTTGTTCAGCGGGACGCCCCGCCCGTAGTCGCGCACCGTCACCCGGCCTTCGTCGATGGTGATGGAAATGCTTTTGCCATATCCCATCATGTATTCGTCGATGGAATTGTCCAGCACTTCCTTCAACAGGACGTAAATCCCGTCGTCCGGGGAAGTTCCGTCGCCCAATTTCCCGATGTACATGCCCGGACGCAAGCGAATGTGCTCGCTCCATTCCAGCGTCTTAATATCTTCATCAATGTAGTTGGTCTCCTGTTGCAAGTATGGATTTAATTCGTTCATATTCGAATCATAAATGTTTAATAAAAGCTCTTCTTGTCTTGTGGTGTTCGCGTTGGAAATAATCCCATTGCGCCTGTACGGCGCTGTTGGTTTCGAGTTCGGGATTGCTTTCGGCATATTCCACACCCAATTTGACATACCTTGGAATTAAATCATTAAACACTAAGGCGTTCACTCCTTTGTTTCGGTATTCCGGAAGGACGCCTATCAGGTAGAGGTCTACCACTTTGGGGGTGCCGTAAAGGGTCTTCAAAAGCGGGATGAATCCGAACGGGAAAAACGACCCTCTGGCTTTGCGAAGCGCATGGGAAAGGTTGGGCATGGTGATGCCGAAACCGGCTACGGCGTCGTCGCTCTTGCGCAGGACGATGGTAATGAAGTCCAGCCGGAGCATGGGAATATACATATTGACGTAGTATTTGATTTGATTCGGCGTCAGTTCGGTATATCCGTAGAGCGGAGCGTAGGCCTTGTTCATGGCCTCGAAGATCTTGTAGGCATAAGGCCAGATATCTTTCCGTTTCCTGAACTTGAGAATCTCAAGACCGTATTTTTCCTTGACGATTTCGCCGATACGGAAATGTTTCTCGGGCACTTCCTTGGGGACGTAAATTTTGAACTCGTGCCAGTCCGAATCTTTTACGTATCCCATCCGCTGCATGTGTTGAGGATAGTACGGATAGTTATAAATGGTAGCCATGGTGCCCGTCAGGTCAAAACCTTCCACCAACATGCCTTCATGATCCATATCCGTGAATCCCAGCGGGCCGTGGAGAGCGTTCATGCCTTTTTCCTTTGCCCAGCGTTCGACGGCTTCGAAAAGCCTGTCTACCACTTCCACATCATCAATGAAATCGACGAACCCGAAACGGGCGTGCTTCTGCTGCCACGTTTTATTACTCTTGTGATTGATGATGCCGGCAATGCGCCCGACGATTTTATTGTTCCTGAAGGCAAGAAAATAAATGGCTTCGCTGACCTCAAAGGCAGGATTTTTCTTCGGCGAGAGAGTCATCATTTCCTCGTTTATCAATCCGGGGACATGGTACGGATTATTTTTGTATAGGTTGATGTTGAACTTGACGAACTGTTTCAATTCCCTGTTTGTCGTAACTTCTTTGATGAATATACTCATGCAATTATTCGATTTTTGGATGGCAAATGTAGCAATTTTGAGTGTAAAAACAGATAAATGTGCGTTTTTTATCCGGGAGCAACCGTTTTTTTTTGAACGGGACGTCAAAACAGCGACAATAACAGCTCTTCCACACTTGTTTTCATCAGGTTGTTTTTACCTGAAAACTGGTTGATTAAAATGGCTACGGCATATTGTTTTTTGTCCTTGACGATGTAACCGCCGTAACACCGGACGCGGCTCATGCTTCCGCTTTTCAGGCGAACCTTGCCCTGCAACGCCGACCCTTTGAGCATCGTACGGACGGTACCTTCCAGGCCGGCTTGCGGCAGTGACCGGAGGAACGTTTCCGATACTTCCGGGCGAGTGGCCATGAAGGCATATAAATCACATAAAAACCGAGCCGTCACCTTGTTGCTGGAAGCCAGCCCGCTGCCGTCATACATCCACAGGGAAGCCGTGTTCAGTCCTTTTTTGTGCCAATAGTTTCGGATTACCCGGACGCCTTTTTCAAAAGAAGAAATGACTTCCTGCGACTCCGACACGTAGCGCAGTCCGAGGGTTTTCAGCAGTGCATCCGCATAGAGGTTCTGACTGGCAAAATGCGTGATGCGGATGATGTCCTTCAAAGCCGGAGAACTGGTTGTAATCAATTTCTTTCGTTCGGCGTTCGGCCACTGGCCGGATTCCCGCAAGATGCGGTAGCAGGACGGTTCCTTTTTGGTTTCGATCCCGTTTTTAATGAGGTATTTGTTGAAATATTGCGCCAGAAACAGGCTGGGTTCGGGAATATCGCCCTTGAGCTTGATTCGGCTGTGCCGCTCGGGTACAACGCCATACAAATAGCGTTCGTTCGAAAAAGGAAATCCGGTGATGTAGCAACTGTCTGTCGAAACGGGCGCCGTTTTCAGGTAATTGTGGAATACCAGGAAAGGCATGGCCGGTTCACAGTGGGAAATGGAGGGAGAAGTCCCTTCCGTACCCGTTTCCAGATACAGTGCATATTGATTGTCGAATATGTTCAGCCCGTAACTTCCCTGTCCGTAATAATTCCCCAAATCTTCACGCATCCATTTCATGGAGACGCCTTCCGTATCGAAAAGGCTTTCGTCGGCAATGACGTGTCCGGCGATTTTACGGATACCGGCGGCCTTCACTGCCGCAGTCCACACGGCAAGCAGGCTGTCCTTTTCCGTGTGCAGTTCGGAGGAATTGAGGGTTGGATCGCCGGTGCCGTAGATATACAGGTTTCCGTTCAAGACCCCGTCACGAACTTCGCCGTCGTAGAGGAGAGATGTTTCAAAACGGAAATCTTCGCCCAGGATGGCCAGCGCAGAAGCCGTCGTGACGGTTTTCAGCACCGAAGCCGGTGTCAGTTCGCGATCGGCATCGAAATGGTAAAGTGTCTGACCGCTTGTCACCTCCTTGACCATAAAGGAAACCGAAGCGCCTTTTAACGAAGGCTTTTCGAGAAAACGTTTTAACGGAACCGGCATCTGCGCCTGCACGTGCAGGCTGAAAATCAATAAACACCCAAAAGCCCCTTTCCGGCCATAGAAGGACTGAATTTGCGATAAAAAAAGCTGCTTCATAATTACACTAATTCGGATTGATTGAATCAGGGGGCAAAATTACAGGATAATTTTCAATTTCTCCGCACAGAATCCCCACGCGCGGATTTCTTCATAGCGCCTCAAAAAAAGATTTAACCGGGAAAACAGCTCTTTTTGCCATAAGAACAATTTCCCGTATATTTACGCCCTGAAAAAGGGCAATGACGATGAACATACAAACAATCTCCACATTTTTGGTCTTTGCACTCCGGTTGTTTTTACTTACGACGGGGGCACAGGCTCATAACGATGTGATCGTGGGAGCGGAACGCATGGACAGTCTCCTCGCGCTGACGGGCGGAAAACGGGTGGGACTGGCGGTCAATCCAACTTCCATACTTGTGCGGACAAAGACCCACCTGCTGGATGCCTTACTGGCACAGGGGGTGGAAGTAAAGCAGATATTTGCACCCGAACATGGTTTCCGTGGAATGGAAGATGCCGGCGCACGTGTGAAAAACCATCTTGATGCACAAACCGGCATTCCGGTCATTTCGCTGTACGGCAAACATTTTAAACCGACGGCGGCAGAGCTGTCCGGTTTGGATGTGATTGTCTTCGACATGCAGGATGTCGGCGCACGATTTTATACTTACATCAGCACGATGCATTACCTCATGGAAGCCTGTGCCGAACAGGGGATCGCCTTCGTCGTACTGGATCGCCCCAATCCGAACGATTACGTTGACGGGCCGGTCCGGAAACCGGGATACCGATCGTTTGTCGGCATTCATCCTGTTCCGGTATTACACGGGCTGACCGTCGGCGAACTGGCGATGATGATCAATGGAGAAGGCTGGCTGCGGGACGGGCGACGCTGTCCGCTCACCGTCATCCGAATGGAAAACTGGCGTCACGGCGATCCTTACCCGTTGCCGGTCAAGCCATCGCCCAACCTCCCGAACGAACAGGCCGTCCGCTTGTATCCCTCCCTCTGTCTGTTCGAAGGGACGGGCGTCAGCGTGGGACGCGGGACCTGTTTCCCCTTTCAGGCGCTGGGCTATCCGAATCCCGAAGCCGGGGATTTCACCTTTACGCCGGCCCCGATTGCCGGCCTCGACAGCGACCCCCTGCACAAGAACAAGACCTGTTACGGCATGGATTTGCGCAAAGACCCTTTCCCGGGCGGATTGAGCCTGCATTTCCTCCTGGACTTTTACAGCCGTCTGGGAAAGAACGGCAAACAGTTCTTTACCCGTGCCCAGTGGTTTGACTTGTTGGCCGGAAGCAAAGAGTTAAGAATGCAGATTGTGTCCGAATATACCGAAAAGGAAATACGCGCCGCCTGGCAACCCGACCTGGAACGCTACCGGGAACTGCGCCGGAAATATTTGTTATATCCGGATTACGAAACAGGGAGGGTCAGCCATTGAATGAAAAAGCATTTATGGGGAGCCTGAAGAAATCTTGTCAAGAGAAGCGAGTGGTTTTCCGGCAACTGTTTGTTGCCGGCGGACTGTTGGCCGTGGCCGGGTGGATCTGTTCGTGCCAGCCCGGGAAATCCGGCGCCGGAGCACCTCGGGAGACGCCGGATTCCGTCATGGTTGACACGTCGGCCTACTTTTTGGATATTTGTGTGGATGCCTTAGATGTCGCCGAATACAGGATTCGCAGGGGAGACAACCTGTCGCTTCTCCTTTCCGGCTTGAACCTCTCCCGCGGAAGCGAAATCCTGCAGGCGGTGGATTCCCTGCTTGACCCTAAAAAACTGTATGAAGGACTGCCTTATCACGTCCTGACCACGCGGGACACGCTCCCGCAGGTGGCCGGCCTCGTTTTCGCCCGTTCACGGACGGATCACGTAATTGTTGATTTGACGGGCGATTCCATCCGTGCACGCCTGTACCGGAAGGAGATCAAAGAGCAGCAGCAGTATATGGAAGGCTCCGTTCAAACGTCGCTGTGGAAGGCCATGAAAACACAGGGGATTGACCCCCTGCTGGCCATCCACCTGTCGGATATTTTTGCCTGGCAGATTGATTTCTTCGAGCTTCAGCCGACGGATTCGTTCCGCGTGTTTTACACGGAATCCCTTATCGACGATACGGTTTCGCTGAAACTGTCCGTAGACGCCGCCATGTTCATCCACCAGGGACGTACGTTCATGGCCATTCCCTTTACGCAGGACAGTCTTCCGGAATTTTTCGACGCCGAGGGCAAAAGTCTCCGGAGCGCCTTCCTGAAAGCGCCGCTGGACTTCTTCCGTATCACGTCCCACTTCACCAACAGCCGCTTCCATCCGGTGCTGAAATATTACCGGGCACATCATGGCGTAGACTATGCCGCGCCGAGCGGAACACCCGTCAAAACCATCGGCGACGGCAAGGTCATCGCCAAAGGCTTCCAGGAAGGCGGCGGCGGGAATTACGTGAAGATACAGCATAATTCCATCTATGCCACAAGTTACATGCATCTGCGCGGATTTGCCGGAGGATTGAGCGTTGGCCGGCACGTCCGGCAGGGCGACGTGATCGGTTACGTAGGTTCGACCGGTCTTTCGACCGGGCCGCATCTCGATTTCCGGGTCTACCGAAACGGAACACCCATCAATCCGCTGAAGATGGAATCCCCGCCGGCCTATCCCGTCAAGGCGGAACTGAGGGACAGTTTCGAACGTGTCAAACAGCAGATTATTCAAAAATTCAACGAATCGCAACCCTGCGATTCCATTCCATTTATATAATAAGTAAAGAACATGAAAATCCCGGGAAATATCCTCTGGCTTCTTTTGGGTGGACTCATCGTCTCCATCGAATATGTGGTGTTAAGTCTGTGTCTGATGATTACGATTATCGGCATTCCGTTCGGCATACAGACCCTGAAACTGGGTCTGCTGGCGTTATGGCCATTCGGCAGTAAAGTCGTCGACAGCGGCGGTTCTTCCGGTTGCCTGTCCATCCTCATGAACATCTTGTGGATCGTACTGGGGGGACTGCCCATCTGCCTGACCCACCTGTTTTTCGGAATACTCCTGTGCATCACCCTTATCGGCATTCCCTTCGGGAAACAGCATTTCAAAATGGCCGGACTGGCGCTGACGCCCTTCGGCAAACAGATCGTAAGCGCCTGACCTTCCAAGAGGTGCAGCGTGCGCCTCTTTCATGCTCCGCGCGGCATGATTTTTCCGGGAAACGAAAAAGGCTGGAAGCTTGACAGGCCACAGCGTTAAGGCCTGCCAGGTTACAGCGTTGGTGCCTGTCGGCTGCCAGCGTTGGTGTGTGTCGACTGCCAGCGTTGGTGTGTGTCGACTGCCAGCGTTGGTGTGTGTCGACTGCCAGCGTTAGTGTGTGTCGACTGCCAGCGTTGGTG
>JAITAY010000292.1 GCA_031283915.1 Tannerella sp. | reverse complement strand
CTGTTCTTTACTTCTGTAACAGGACGGTTTTCCGTCCGTTTTCGATTCTTTGCCGCGCATGTCCGGCGGATCCCTGCCGAAGTGTGCCGGATGCCCGGCGGACTTTACCGGATACCCGGCGGACTTTATCGGATGTCCGGCAAACTTCAACGGGTGCCCGTTACACTTTACCGGATGTCCGGCAAACTTCAACGGGCGCCCGTTACACTTCAACGGGCGCCCGTTACACTTCAACGGGCACCCGTTACACTTCAACGGGCGCCCGTTACACTTCAACGGGCGCCCGGCAAACTTCAACGGGCGCCCGTTACACTTCAACGGGCGCCCGGCAAACTTCAACGGGCACCCGGCAAACTTCAACGGGCGCCCGGCAAACTTTAACGGGCGCCCGGCAAACTTTGCCGGATGTCCGGCAAAGTTTCATAAAATAAAACCGCGTGCAGTATAGAACCGCTTAGCTTTTAACGGCTCGCATCACCCGGGTGATGGCATCATCCATCTGACTTTCCGATTCCAGTCCCAGCGTCATGCAATGTACGTTTGCTTCGCGAACGACATACCGGATAGACTGCTCGCGTTCGGGATCGGAGACATGCGTCCCTTCGCCGAACACTTTCATGGCAATGATTCCCTTGCCGTTCTGTTTCGCCTTTTCCAGAATAGCGTTGACTTCGTCCGGCGATCCGTCCATCTTGGAGCCGAAGGGATTGATCCGTACCATAATCACGTCGACCCAGGGATTCGTGGCCGCCTCGTTCAAAGCGTCGATGTGGTGGCTCGAAATGCCCACAGCTTTCACGATCCCGTCCTGCTTGGCCTTCGCAAGGGCATCCATGTAATACGTGCGCGTCTGCGCCCAGCTGCCATCCATCAGGCAATGCATCAGCAGAATATCGAAATAGTCGGTATTGGCTTCTTTCCGGAAGCGGTCTAATTCCTGTTCGACAGGCAATATACCGTCCGATCCGTTTTCTTGCGTCCATATCTTGGAAAGCAGCGTGAGCTTTTCACGGGGCAGGCTTTTGATGGCCTCACCCACAAAAGGCATCGAACCGTAAGAATCGGCCATGTCATAAAAACGAATCCCCTGTTCACAGGCATGATGCGCCAGTTTCACAAAGTTATCCATCCCCAGGCGGGTCTGGTTAGAATTTTTATTTCCCCCAACCGACCCCGTTCCCATCGCAATGCGGGAAACCGTCAAACCGGAATTGCCCAGTTTGACCCTGTCAACAAGCGTCCTGTCAGCCGGCAACGTACACCCGGCATTCATGACTCCCGCTCCGGCAATCGAGAGCCCCACCAGTCCGGATACTCCAGTCCGGATAAATTCACGTCTGTTCATTTGTTCCATTGTATATCTGTTTAAAATGATGATTCCATATTCCCTGCAGCTTCGGAAGATTCCAGCGAACGCATCGCCAGAATCGTTTCCCGGATCAGCGTATCCAGCTCCCAACCCAGCATGGCGGCGCCGCGTTCTATCACTTCGCGGGAACAACCGGCCGCAAAATTCGCCGATTTGTACTTTTTCCGCACGGAGGATACCTCCAAGTCCATCACGCTTCTGGATGGCCTCATGACCGCAACCGCGCCGATCAGTCCCGTCAGTTCGTCAACGGCATAAAGCACTTTCTCCATTTCGTGAACCGGTTCGATGTCCACGGTCAAAGCGTACCCGTGACTTGCCGTTGCCCGGATCAGGCGTTCGTCCAGCCCGTTTTCACGCATGATTTCCTGTTGACGGATGCAATGTTCTTCGGGATACATTTCAAAATCAAGGTCGTGTAACAATCCGACCATCGCCCAGAAATCGGCCTCTTCACCGTAACCCAGCGACACCGCAAAATAACGCATGACGCCTTCCACGATTTGCGCATGACGCAAATGAAACGGCTCCCGGTTGTATTCCGCAAGCAAAGCCCACGCCTCGTCCCTCGATATTCCTGCTTTCATATTCCTGTCTTTTCTATTTCGGGCGGCAAGGTAATTATTTTCCATGAATAAATCAACAAAAACGAATGTTTCCGGAGCCAAATATCCGAAGGCTGCGGCAAGAAAGTTACATCCCGGTAGAAAATATCCCCGCATCCTACATTCCGGTGGGTTCCGGCCGGATAAGGGACGGCGTTATGCAGTTCGTCATCAATCAGATAAAATAATGGCATGTTTTATGCTACTGCTTTTCGTAAAAAAAACGGACGAAGGATGTATCAACCATTTAAAATCACGGCCGAACTGGAAATCAGGAAGCACGGGTTCTGTTTTCTCAATCCGAAACGCATTCGGTTGCTGAAACACATTCATGCGAGCGGTTCTATCCTGGCGGCATCGAAAACCTTGCGGATGTCGTATCAGCAGGCATGGACTACCGTCCGGGAAATCAATTCGACGGCTTCGCTGCCGGTGGTCATCCGGCAACGGGGCGGCGCCAACGGGGGCGGCGCCGTGATTACCGCTTTCGGTCTGAAACTGATCGAACGTTTCGACCTCATGCAGGCAAAACATAATGAATATCTTAACGGACTGGAGCATGAACTGGATTGCTGCGTGTAAGTGCATGAAACGCCGGATACGGCAGAGGGGAAATGCGTTTCCCGGTGGAGGGGGTGGACTGGTCGTCCTGTTGCTGTTGCTGCTGGTTGCCGTCAGCCTTTTTTCCTTTACGGTCGGGCGATATGCCATTTCCGTGGCAGACCTGACAGGCTATTTGTTCACGGGCGAATGTGCCGACGGGCAGATCCCGATTCTGCTTGTTCAGGTACGTATGCCGCGTATCCTCGGGGCGATTCTGGTCGGCGGCGCGTTGTCCGTTTCCGGAGCCGCTTATCAGGGACTGTTTCGCAATCCGGTGGTCAGTCCCGATATGCTGGGCGTCAGTTCAGGCGCCGGGTTCGGGGCTGCGCTGGCCATCCTGATGTCCATGAGTATCACAGGCATTCAGGTGATGGCTTTTTCCACCGGTTTGTTTGCCGTCTTCCTCGCCCTGTTCGCCGGCAGGATGGCGTCCGGTCACGACCGGGTATTGATGCTCGTGCTTTCCGGCATGATTACGGGCGCCTTGTTCAGTGCACTGATTGCGCTGATGAAATACCTGGCCGACAGCGAATCGAAACTGCCCGATATTACATTCTGGCTGATGGGAAGCCTGTCGGAGGTTTCGATGAACGAGTTGAAAGCGGTCATGCCGGTCGTTCTTCTTGCGCTGATTCCGCTGCAACTGTCGTCGTGGAAACTGAATGTCCTTTCCCTTGGCGAGGAAGAAGCGTGCACACTGGGATTGAATACGCAACGCATGCGGCTGACAGTCATCGGCTGTGCATCGCTGCTGACGGCTTCCGTCGTTTCCGTGGCCGGGTTAATCGGATGGGTCGGACTGATTGTTCCCCACCTCGCGCGGTTCCTCGTCGGCCCGAACAACCGCCTGCTGTTACCGGCGTCTTTCCTGATTGGAAGTTCGTTCCTGTTACTGGTGGACGATTTGTCACGTTCACTCTCCCCGCTGGAAATACCGCTTGGCGTTCTCACTTCGCTGATTGGCGCTCCGGTATTTTTCGGGATATTGAGGCTTTCATCCAAACAGGCATGGTGAAACTCAGTCGGACAAACACGAACAGCCACAACGGAGAACCGTATAACCGAATCAATACAACATGAATCGCTGAAGAGAATGGAAATGTAACACGCCCTTTCGCAGGGAGGTTCTGTTTGCCGGTCTTGAGGTACGGTTCGCAAGTCTTGCGATTTTGTTCCAAAGGGCAACCCCTGTTCCGTCCCCAACGGGACTTTACAGCAGACAGCGCGACAGGGAGGTACTGTACTTGTTAAATCTTTTTAATCGGAAGGGGAAAGGGCGGGAGGTTTACTACTTTTGTGCGGAATTATAAAGATGGTAAGGTGAAGAGAAAGAATTGCCGGATGGATGTCCGGTTAGGGCGTACAGCCCTGTGTTTGAGTGGATGGATGTGGCTGATCATGCCGGCTATGGCAGGAGAAAATTACTGTTTCAGGTTGTATTTGAAAGACAAGGGCGTTCCGGAAACGGCGGTAACATCGCCGGAGACGTTTCTTTCCGCGGAAGCCGTTGAACGGCGGACGAAACGAAATGTGGAAATCACGCTTTCCGACGTGCCGATTGCTTCTTCCCATATTGAATTAATTACTGCGACGGGCGTCCGGGTGGTGACGCAAAGCAAGTGGCTTGCGTCGGTCGTGGTAGAGAGTGAAGACAGTTTGTCGGTGGAGCGTCTGAAAGCCCTGCCGATGGTCGACTCCGTCCTGTGCGTATGGCAGGGAAGCGACCGTTTGACTCCGACGGAGTGCAGCGAAGATACGTCCGTCCTGACACCCGACTGCGACAGGTCGACGGAAACATACGGTTATGGCGCGTCCCAGTTGAATATGCTGAACGGGATGCGTCTGCATGATGCCGGCCGGAAGGGGCAAGGTATACGGATAGCCGTCATCGACGCCGGGTTCCTGCATGTAGACCGTATCAGCGCGTTTGCCTCGCTCCGGCTGCTGGGCACGCACAACCCGGTGTTTCCGGGTCACAGCGTATTCTGCGAGGACGACCACGGCACGAAGGTACTTTCCTGCCTGGGCGCCAACCTGCCCGGGGTGATGATCGGCGCTGCGCCGGAGGCTTCCTACCTCCTGATTAAAAGTGAAGACACACGTTCCGAGTTTCCCGTCGAGGAAGATTATTGGGCGGCAGCCATCGAATATGCCGACAGCATGGGAGTAGACATCGTCTCCAGTTCGCTGGGTTACTACCGTTTTGACTCGGCGGACACGCTCTACACGCCCTCCGATCTGGACGGACGGACGGCCTTCATCACCCGTGTAGCACAGGCGGCAGCCGACAAGGGGATGCTGGTCTTTTGCAGCGCCGGCAATGAAGGGCGACACGAGTGGGAGAAAATCACGTTTCCCGCAGACGCTCCCGACGTGCTTACCGTCGGCGCCATTGCCGAAGACGAACAACTCAGTTCCTTCAGTTCAAGAGGTTTCACGGCCGACTACCGGATAAAGCCCGACGTGGTCGCACTGGGTTCCGGTGTGTGCGTAATCGACGCCGACGGAACCCTGCGGCACACGAACGGCACCTCCTTTTCCACCCCAATCGTAGCCGGATTGGGCGCCTGTCTTTGGCAAGCGTTGCCGTGGCTCGACAACAGGGAGCTGATCGCCCTGATCCGCCGCACGGCATCACAGGCCGAACAGCCGGACGCCGAACGGGGATACGGAATCCCGGACATGTACAAAGCTTATATTCACGAATTGAATGAACCTGTTCAATGATTTGAATGCCTCCGGCGGCGCCCTTACGCTTTCGGCGTTGAACGAGCGGGTGACGCAAGCCATTAACAAATCGTTTCCGGACGCCTGCTGGATGCAGGCCGAGACGAGCGACGTCCGCGTCCAGGGAGCAGCGGGGCACTGTTATCTGGAATTTGTCGAGAAGGACGCACATTCCGGACAAATCATGGCCAAAGCGCGCGGAGTAATCTGGGCGCGGACGTTTCAACTGCTGAAACCGTACTTTGAAGAAGAGACCGGACAGGCATTCGTCTCCGGATTAAAAGTATTGGTGAAGGTCACAGTCGAATTTCACAAACTCTACGGATACAGCCTGAATGTGATCAACATCGAGCCGTCCTATACGCTGGGCGACCTGGTTCGGAAACGACAGGAAATCATCCGTCGCCTGCAGGAAGAGGGTATTTTTGATCTGAACAGGGAATTGCCGTTCCCCGTCCTGCCACAGCGGATCGCCGTGATCACTTCCCCGACAGCCGCCGGATACGGCGACTTCGGGAACCAGCTGATGAACAACCCGGCCGGCTATCCGTTCTACATGAAACTGTTCCCGGCCATCATGCAGGGTGAAAAGACGGAAGAATCCGTTATTGCCGCATTAGACCGAATATGCCAACATGCGGACTGTTTCGATGTGGTCGTCCTGATTCGCGGCGGCGGTTCGTCTTCCGACCTGAACTGCTTCGATTCCTACCTGCTGGCAGCCCATTGCGCACAATTTCCCATACCCGTCATTACCGGTATCGGACACGAACGCGACGATTCCGTCATCGACATGATTGCACATACCCGGCTGAAAACCCCGACCGCCGTGGCCGCCTTCCTGATCGGACGGATGGATGAACAGGCGGGGCTGATAAACGACCTGCAACAGACCCTTTGTGTCCGCGTGACGGAGATGCTTTCCCGGCAACAAACCTGCCTGAAACTGCTGATCGCCCGTTTTCCGTCGCAGGTCGTGCACCGGATCGAACGGAACCGGACGCAACTGCAAGGATTGCGAAGCGCCTTGCCGGCATCACAGTTGCAGATCATGAAATGTCGGACCACACTGACGGAGATACGACAGCATTTACAAAGCCGCTGGACGGAATATGTAGACTGTCAAAACCGGAAAATGGAAATGACGGAACAGTTCCTGAAAATGGTTTCGCCGGATTACGTGTTGCAGCAGGGTTATACGCTGATTCTGAAAGACGGAAAAATCATCAAGCGCGCTTCCGGACTCTCTGCCGGAGATGAAGTCACTGCACGCTTTGCCGACGGCGACCACACGGTAATTGTCCAGTAATGGTTAATGGTTAATGATTAGTGGATAGGAGAATAGCGGTCGGTAACTCCGTAACAGGACGAAGCTGCCCAATCCAACCGTCACTTCTACTCCTTTCCCTCCTAACGCCGCCTGTCTGCCAACCGCCCTCTCCTAATCACTAACCATTATCCACATTAGAATAAGGAGACGTTCCCAACTATAGTTGTGAGACGTTCCCTTTACCGGTCTGTCTTTCGCAGTCCTTCATCCTGAAAATACTTACATACTCCAGTATGCGCGTATTTTCAGTCTTTGTGTTGCAAAAACAGTTCCGGTAAATTGGGATGGTTGATTTCCAGACAGCTCCTTACTTTTTGATTTTGAACGTCCAGGCATATGATGGCAGTGGCATCTTGCGTGCAATTGCCGGTATTTCTATGATGATACCGTCTTCCGCCGGCTTCCAGCGGCACTTGTTTTTGACTCCCAGCAAGGTGACAACAGCCGTTTGGGGAACAGTAACGCCTTTTAATGCAATTTCCTTCGGCAGGATTTCATTTTCGTCAGCCAGATAAATGCCGTACAGGCAGTTCTCTTTGGCGGTATAACATACCTTTTCGCGTTTGCAGGGCGATACGGGGCGCGTTTCGTAAATAGCCTCGGCGTTTACACTCATCCACCGACCGATTTCCGATAAACGCCGGCAGGCGGTTGTGTCAAAGTCACCATCGGGGCCGGGGCCGATGTTTAACAGGTAATTACCTCCTTTGGAAACAATATCGGCAAGCATGTGAACGATTTGTCGCGCCGATTTATACTTGTTTCCAGGCGTATAAGACCAGGAGTCCGTCAGGGTCATACAAGTTTCCCAAGGGTATGAAAGCGGCTGGTCGGGGATACTCTGTTCCGGTGTCACGTAGTTTTCGTAACGGCCTCCTACCGTCCGGTCTACAACCAGCAGTCCAGGTTGATGGCTTCGGGCCATCCGGACAATGCGTTCCATGTCAATATCCTGATTCCATAAACGACGTTGAGCGGCTTCCCGTTCGGCTTCTTCCGAAGGAAAGGGACGCACCCATCCGCCGTCCAGCCACAAAATATCAATCGCAGCATAGGAAGTCATCAGTTCTTCAATCTGGTTGTAGGTAAAATCCTTGAACCGCTGCCAGCGTTCAGGATATTTCCGGGTGTCGTAATTCACATTCCGGTCGGGCGTAGCCCATTCGGATGCCCAATAATCGGGATGATGCCAGTCAGGTTTGGAAAAATAGGCGCCGATACCGAAACCTTCCTCTCGGAAAGAGGCAAATACTTCCTTGACCACATTTGCTTTCGGATGAGTGTGAAAGGGTACTTTCGAGTCCGTGATTTTGTAATCGGTGTAGCGGCTGTCGAACATGCAAAAGCCGTCATGATGCTTGGTCGTAAAAACGACATACTTCATGCCGGCCGCTTTCGCGGCTTTCGCCCATTTTTCCGGATCGAATTTCACGGGATTGAATTGCCGCGGCAACAATTCGTACTGCCTTTTATATTCGATGTAATCCTGTGCATAAGGTCCCTCCCTTACCCATTGCGGTTCGGAACAAAGAGACCATGATTCCACAATACCCCAGACGGAGTATGCTCCCCAATGCATCATCAATCCGAATTTCCAGTCTTGCCATGCGTCTAATTTTTGCAAGACCAACGGATCACTTTCCGGTACATAGCGATCATAACCCTGGGAAGATAGCGACCATACATTCTCAAACAATAAAAAAAACAGGATAAGATTACGTTTCATCGTTTTATAATATTAAAGTGTTAAAAATAACAAGCAATGCATTTGACCTGCCACTCGAAAGCAATACAATATACATTACATGCATTCATGTGGCAGGCAAATGCAAAAATAAGATATTACTTTGAATTAGGATCCGGAATATCTTTATAACCGGCATTGATATTGACTTCATTGATCGGAATCTTCCAATACCAGCCGCTATACGGAGGATTCACGTCCGCCACACCTTTCCGGTCACCCGGCGGGATCGCCCTCCGCAATGCGATCAGGTAAGGCAGATAACCACCCTCCCCACCCATTTCAATGATAAATTCGCGGTCAATATCGGCTGCCGTCAGTGAACTTGCTGGAATTTCGGGCAATCCGGCTCTGTTGCGTATCATTTTCAGGTCAGATGCTGCATGTTGGGTATTACCGTTCCGGAAACGAATGGCGGAACGCATCAAAATGAATTCAGCCAAACGCATCCTCGGATAATTCGTTTTTCGGGCATTTTGCCCCCGGTAAAATTTGTCGATATAGATAAACGGATGCGTTTGTGAAGCGTATTGATATGTATATTTGTTCCATACGCCCTGATCACCGGTAGCTTCTACTTCAGCTTCCACTTCGGCTCTGGATTTGTATCCTTCCACTCTCCACCAGGTATTCCCGTAACGTTTATCGTCACGTGC
>JAITAY010000273.1 GCA_031283915.1 Tannerella sp. | reverse complement strand
ACAGAGGTTGGCGCATGGCAGAAAGCCGGAAATAACAAGAATGCTAAAATTGACTGGCAGTTCACTGCGGAAGATGCAAGAGTGAAACTAAAAAGACTTTATCCGTTATTTGACATTTGACATAACACTACTCTCAAAAATGAGAATGATGTTTTCTTTGATTTGAAATGTCTGGCAAATATTCAAATTACGAATAGTACCTGAGTAGTTACGAATTCCTTTGCCGATTGTGTCTGAAAAATAAAAACATTTGACCGGAAATGACCTTTCTTGCTTTTTACCGGTAAAAGAATTGACTGTTTCCCACACGTGTAATGGATTGAGTGCCATTCGGGAGGTCTCTGCTTTCAATCAAATCAGCCGGCAAGTATTTGACGGGCATCCCGTAGATTCCCTGATAGTACAGGTCTGGAATGATGACGTATGCTTTGGTCAGCGGAGAAGCTCCGATCCTCAATACATCGCATATATATCCTACGTTATCCCGTTTTTTATTAGTTTCTTTTTGGACGGAGAGGGGAATCTGGTAGGCGATGTTTTCTTCCAGAATCGAAATGGAGTCGTCCTTATATTCGTAACTCACATACACGGGTGCTAATCCGAGTCGTTCCACGCAGACGTATTGCAGGCGCCCCGCCGCATCGTAAACGTATTTCAGACTGGACTGGAGGCTGCCGTCACTGTTTCTGTTCGTCACAATATCTGCAAAACCGTGCGCATTCAACCAGATTTCGCTTCGAAGCCCCTCGTAGGAGTAGTTGATATAGCTTCCGCCATATTCTACCGTGGGCGACGTGTTGCTCCACTGTATGGATTGAATGACTCCGTCTTCCTGACGGATGATACCTTTGCGAAAACCTGTAATTCGTGCATTTGTTCCCTGATAGAAATCAAATTCCGTGTACACGGAATCAATGGCGTACCCTTTCAAGCCGATGCTTATCAGCGAGTCGACGATGTTGATTTTTCCTTCAATTTCAGGCGTGATCTCCTCACACCCTGTCATAAGCCCAAGTATAAAAGCCGTTACCAAATAGCGGCTGATGGCATTTAAAATAATAGTGAATTTACCCATTATAATATATATGTTATATGTTCGACGTGCAAAAGTAGCCCAAAAAAAGTACCTTCGGAAATGTTTTCGGATATTTTTTTTCTATGTGCAGATTAAAAAATCAATGATTCACTGGGTTTCAGGGATTCAAATTGTCAATGCCGGGACACGAAAAGGATGGGTGTTTTTTTCTCGCCGACTTCGAACGAATGTGTCAAAACGGATAGCCGACGGCAAAATGCCAGGCGAACTGGTCACGGCGTCCCGGATACAGGATTGCCCATTTCAGACGGCCTTTTTCCTGTGGATTGTAGGTTTTCATGCCCGTGTCGAGACGGATGAGGAAATAATCAAAATCCAGTCGGAGACCCAGGCCGCAGGATACGGCAATCTCTTTATAGAAACGGGTAAAGTCGAAATTCCCGTTCGGCTGGTAGTCGTACGTCCGGACTGTCCAGATATTCCCGCCGTCCACATAGGCCGCCAGTTCAAATTTCCAGAACAGTTTCGAACGGTATTCGATATTGGCATCCAGGCGGATGTCGCCCACCTGATTGACAAACGTTGTCCGGTCGGTTACCGGCATACTGCCCGGCCCCAGCGACCGAACCGACCATCCCCGGTTGCTGTTGGCGCCACCGGCAAAGTAACGCCGTTCGAAAGGCAGTTCCTTCGCGTTTCCGTACGGGTAGCCGATCCCCCAGCCCAGGTGCACGGCAAGGGAGTTGCGGTCGTCGATCATGATGCTCCGGGCAAAATCAATGTCGCCCTTTACGAATTGCGAATAATGGAGGCCGAAGAGTTTGTAGCGGCCGTAGTTGTCCCTGTTTGCGCCGAACAGGCTGGACAGTCCATACAGCAGGTTACCGGCCATTTCAACGGAAAGCCGGAAGGAATACGTATCGCGGTCGCGTTTCAGCGGGTCGTAATTGTTGAAGGAATACGTATAGCCGGAACCGAAGATAAACCGGTCGTTGTAATTGTAAAGTGTGGTCAGGCCGGGCAGCGAATCCTTGAATGCATGGTCGATGTAAGGGAGGTGAATATAGTTCACATCCAGCAGTTTCAGCGTATGCCGTTCGAGGGAACTGGCACGGTTCTGCCAGATGTAGCTCCAGCCGCCCGAAAGGATTTCCCGCTGGTATTCCGGCCGCTGCTGGTGGTCGTAGCTCAGTTTCAACTCCGTCGTGGCACGCAATTTCTGCCGGAGGTCGAGGCTGATAAACGGGAATACGAACGAAGGGAACAGGACGGACGCTTCGCCGGAATATTCCCAGTAGTTGCCCCGTCCCGAGCCTCTCGTTTCCGAAATGGCCTCGTAAGCTCCGCGGATTTTGGCGGAGAACAGTTCCGAACCTCTGAACAGGTTCCGGTGCTGATAATTCAGTCCGGAAGCAAAACCGAAATCGCCGGATGAATTGGTGCCTTCCACTTCGACGCCGACGCCCTGTGTTTTCTCCGGCGTGGTGAGGATGGTGCAATTCAGTTTCAACGTGTCGTTTTCTTCAAATTCATCATAGCGGATGTTCACGTAACGCAGCGTGCGCAACGTCATGAGCGCATTGTAGGTTTGTTCGACGTTCCGCTCGCTGTACAGCATACCGGGCGTGATGTAGCATTTGTGCAGCAGAACGTTGGGACGGAGGGTCTGCCCCTTTTCCCCGTAGTAAATCCCGATATCCTGTTTCTGCACGGAATCTTTCGGTACGTTCTTCTCCGAATTCAAGGGATCGTAATCGGTCATGATGCGCACCCGGTGAATGTAATAGGGGCGATGCATCCGTTCGGACGCGGGGTCTTCCGCCGGCAAGGTCTTCAGCGTCATTTCCAGATTGACCCGGTTCCCCTCGACGGTGTCTGCCGTGAAACGAATCGCATCATGATTGAAGGCATAGTATCCCCTGCGCCGCAGCAACGTCGTGATGCGCCGTCGTTCCTTGTTCAGCAGGTCGCGGTCAAACAGATCGCCCGTTTGCACAAGCGGCGTAAATTCTTCCGTCGAATGAAAAAGGGAAGACAGCCACGATGAGTGCGGCGCTTCCAGGCGGATGATACTGTCGATCTGCGGGTCGTCGATGCGTATCCGGTAATGTTGAATGCGGTAAGGCTCGTTCGGAACGACATGATACCTTACCGTCGCCTTTTTTCGCGAGACGGTATCTATCGACGCGGAAACTTCGGCATGAAGGTAGCCCTTGTTGACTAAATACCGTCTAAATTCGGTCATCGACTGGCGTGTCAGCGTGTCGTTCACAATTTCAGGCGGTTCCCCAAGCCGGCGAAGCTCCCTGTTCAGCCGGCTTGTTTCGTTCCGTCCCGACCAGTTGTACACGTATAACGGCCATTTCAGGATGCCGAAAATCTTGAAATTCGGCTGTTGCCGGAGATAGGGTTTCAAGTCGCCAGGTTTGACCCGGCTGCTGTCCACCCTGATCGACACCCTGTCCAGCAGGTATTCGTTATCGCCTACAAATTTCGTCGTACGGCATGAAAGGATACACGCAAGCCAACTCGTGAACCACAAAAGACGGACTGTTTTCTTCACTGTAACATTTTTTCGGTCTGCAAAAATACGCCAAATAAATTATTTCCCATACTTTTGGCTTCCTGAAACAGGTAAAATATGATAAGCAGGGCAAAAATAAAATGGGTACGCTCTCTGGAAATGAAAAAAAATCGTGACCGGGATCAACTTTTTGTGGCGGAAGGTAATAAACTGGTGGGCGAACTCATCGGGTCGCTCGAATGCGAATGGATGCTGGCCGAGCCGTTGTGGATGGCCACGCAGGGCGATTTACCGGCAAGGGAACTGGAAGTGGCGGCGGAGGGCGATATCCGGAAAGTCAGTTTGCTGAAATCGCCGCAACAGGTGCTGGCTGTCTTCAAGCGTCCGGTTCCCAACCTGGAAGACGCTGATCCGGCAAACCAGCTGGTTCTGGCGCTCGACGGCGTGCAAGACCCCGGCAACCTGGGAACGATCCTCCGGTTGGCCGACTGGTTCGGCATCGAACACGTTGTTTGCAGTCCGGACACCGCCGATGCTTTCGGGCCGAAGGCCGTACAGGCAACCATGGGTGCACTGGCACGTATCAGCGTACATTATGCGGATCTCGAAATATTCCTGAAAGTGAAAGGTCGGACTACTCCGCGTTACGGTGCATTCACAGAGGGCAATAGCATGTATGAACATACCCTTTCCTCCAACGGCATTCTTGTCATGGGTAACGAAGGAAACGGCATCCGTCCGTCTGTCGAAGCCCTTGTCGACAGACGGCTTTGCATCCCTTCCTATCCGGCATCCAGCGCCAGCGCTGAATCGCTGAATGTGGCGGTCGCCACTGCCATTATTTGTGCCGAGTTTCGACGGCAACAGCGCGTTAAATAAGGATGAATGAATGATGAAACCCGCCATCCAGCTGTGGTTCGCACGGGCTTTAGCCTAATTCTTATTCTTGCCGTCAGTTTTAGTGGTGATTTAAAAAGTATGCTATAATTATATATAACCAAAATTAATATAAAAGAAAGCCAAATTAAATGCTTTCAGGTGATTGAGCATAATTTTAGAGAAACAGCAGGTTTTTCTAAAAGCATGTCTGATACGGGGTCTTAATCTACAATTATTCCCTTCAATACCTACGGTATATCTTTTCCCGATTATGTGATTGTTCGACAGAAAAGCAATAATAAAACTCTCCCAATGATCGTTACAAATGCTATTGTAACTAATCCCTGCTGCAAGCAGTTTTTTTGCAATTTTACAGCTGTTTTTAAGTCCCGTTTACCCTTTACAAAGGATACAATTTCTCCACTTTCCCTGTCATATGCATAGATCAACCACACTTTGTTTTTCTTTTCTCCTACATAAGTCCAAAACCCGTCTCCCTCCAGAGAGTTATAATAATCTCGTTTAGGCTTGATTACATAACCGGATTTGACTAATACCGATAATATCTTGACAATACTTATGCCCTCTATTACTGATATATCTCTCACTCCGATACCGCGAACCTTCATCAATACAATCCGTTTTATCATTGATGAATGACAACCTTTATAACCTAATGCATGATCGCCAATAAATTGCCGGCCACATGTTTTACATAAATAATTTTGCTTTCCGTATGATTTCTTGCCATTTTTCTTTATTTTCGCCCCTTGACAATGAGGGCAATAAAGTTCTATCTTTATTTTCATGCAACAAAAATATAACTCTTTTCCTCATTGTCAATCTTTTATGGCAGCATACTTTTTAAATCACCATCAAAATATACAACACGCTGGGATATAGATATTTTGTAAGTATTCAGTCTCAAATTAATTATTAAAAAAATATCCACTCTTAAATACGAAACAGGTATAATATTCGTTTGAATAAAAAGCGATTAAGATGTCGAGTTCACAGGATATAAACGTATTATT
>JAITAY010000212.1 GCA_031283915.1 Tannerella sp. | reverse complement strand
GGCAAAGGAGGAACTAAAACCGAAAGACCCTGTATATTTGAATCCGCTGACCGATTTCGGGTTCAAGAGAATTTTCGGCGACCGGGAACTGATGACTGACTTCCTGAACGAAATCATTCAGGACGTGCGCGTGCGGAGCGTGGAATACAAACCCACCGAACAACTGGGCGACTGGGACACGGCACGCAAAGCTGTTTTCGATCTGTTGTGCACCGATGAAAAGGGCGAGTATTTTCTCGTGGAAATGCAGAAGGTATGGCAGCGTTATTTTGTCGACCGGACGCTGTTCTATTCCTCCTTCCTGATACGTAACCAGCGCCCAGGAAGAAAGGCTGGGACTTCAAACTGAAAGCCGTGTATGTGGTTTCCGTATTGAATTTCTGCCTTTCGGAGGAGGAAGGGGAGAAGCGGGTAATTGAGCGGGTGTCCCTAATGAACGAGCAGACGAAGGAAAAGTTTTCGGACAAGTTGAAATTTGTCTATATCCAGTTGCCTCGTTTCACGAAACGGATCGATGAATTGGAGACTAACGTTGACAGTTGGCTGTATCTGTTGAGGAATCTGGAGAAGTTTGAGAGCCGTCCGGCGGAAGTCCAGGGATACATATTTGAACGATTGTTTCATTTGCCATTATATAACAGATTAAATTCAAACGAAATGGATGCATACAAAAAAAGTGTAAAGAATTACGATGATATCAGGGAAGCCATACTTTTTGCAGAAGAGTACAGTTTCAGCCGTGGCGAGAAGCTCGGTATCAATATTGGCGAAAAGCGCAAGGATAAACAAAATCGCACGGAATTTGCCATTAAGTGTTATCGTAAAGGTATGTCGATTGCAGAGATTGCAGACCTGACGGATTTGTCCGCTGAAACCGTGAGGGAGATTATCGATAAGCTGTCATTAGCTATTAATCAAGAAAAGGATAAAGAAAAATGAAAACAACAAGCAGACGTAATTTTTTAGGTATGGCTGGTTCGGGAGCCGTCGCATGGAGCCTGGGAGCAGCAAAGAATCACAACATGGCTTTTTCGCCGGAGGAAAATTATCCGGACAGGGAAACCGCACTTGCACTCAATGGCAAAAAATCGGTCATTCTGCTGGCACATCCCGATTTTAAAAACTCAAAGGCAAACAAAGCGCTGGCAGAAGCAGTAAAAGGCATTGACGGGGTGAGTGTGACGAATTTGTACGAAGTACCCTTTACCGCCGAAACATACAGGAATCTGTTGTCCGGGGCGGGATCCATTGTTTTTCAGTTTCCGTTTTACTGGGCAAGCGCCCCTTCGCAATTGAAAAAGTGGTGTGACGAGCTGTTCACTGGCCTGACGGAACAGGTGAAAGGTGTCAAGCTGCTGGTGGCCACCACGACCGGTTCCGAATATGAAGCCTATCGTTCAGGCGGAAGAAACCGGTATACACTGGATGAGTTGCTGCGTCCGTATCAGTTGCTGGCGAATCATTCCGGAATGATTTGGCAGACGCCGTTTGTGGTTTATGGCGCTTCGTTACCGACAGCCGCGCAAAGTATTGCTGCCGGGGCGTTAGCGTACAGGGAAAAAATCGAAGCGTTAGTGAACGGGTAAAATAAAGATGTATCTTTGTCGCTTCGAAAGAACAGAATGATGGTGAAACAGTTGAAAAGGATTGCAATCAAAATAGGCAGCAATGTATTGACCCGCAGGGATGGCACGCTCGACGTGGAGCGAATGTCGGATTTGGTGGCACAAATCGCCATCTTGCGGACACGAGGTATCGAAGTGGTGCTGATTTCATCCGGGGCAGTCGCTTCCGGACGAAACGAAATTACACCGGTCAAAAAATTGGACGCCGTTTCCTCGCGCCAGCTATATTCCGCCGTTGGACAGGCTAAACTCATCAACCGTTATTTTGATTTTTTTAATGAACACCGTCTGGTTTGCGGGCAGGTGTTGACCTCTACGGAAAATTTCGGTAGCCGAACGCATTACCTGAACCAGAAGAACTGCATGGAAACCATGCTTGAAAACGACGTTATTCCGATTGTGAATGAAAACGACGCCGTTTCAGTCACGTAGCTGATGTTTACAGACAATGACGAACTGTCCGGACTGGTAGCGACCATGATGAATATGGATGCGTTGATAATCCTGAGCAACGTGGACGGCATCTATGACGGCAATCCGGCTTCGCCGGAGAGTAAGGTCATCCGTGAAATCCACGAAAAAGCGGATCTTTCCAGGTTCATCCAGCCGGAGAAATCTGCATTCGGACGGGGCGGAATGCTGACAAAATATCATATCGCACGAAAAGTGGCAGACGAAGGAATCCTGGTGATCATCGCCAACGGAACGAAAAGAAATATCCTGCCGGAACTGGTGTCGGGTGGAGAACCGGTTTGTACCCGTTTTCTCCCGGCGGAAAAACCGGCAAGCGGCATCAAGAAATGGATTGCACATTCGGAAAGCTTTGCCCGGGGCGCTGTGTACATTGACAAAGGGGCGGAAGGAGTGTTATACGGGACAAAGGCGATCAGCATCCTGTTTGTGGGTATTACGCGCATCTCCGGAAGTTTTCGCAAGGATGATATCATCCGGATAATCAATGAAGAAGGCAGACAGTTGGGTGTCGGGCGTGCCGGTTACGACAGCGAAAAAGCCCTCACCCTGATCGGGAAGCGCAATGCCCGCCCGATGATTCATTACGATTATTTATGTCTGGACAGCAGTGATACGGGCAATGGAAAACCGTCGGATAACAAATGGCAAACAGAAAACCAAATCAGATAAAAAATATGGAACAGATTAAACAAACGGCAGCCGCCTCCCGTTCTCTGCTTGAATACAGCGACGGGCAAATCAGCCAGGTACTGGTTGATGCAGCAGATGCGTTGCTGTCAAGGCAAAGCGAGGTACTGGCAGCCAATGGGAAGGATTTGGCGCGGATGGCGCCGGAGGATCCGAAATACGACCGGTTGAAACTGACGGAGAAACGCATCAAAGCGATGGCCGGAGACATGAAACAGGTGGCTTCATTGCCTTCGCCGGTCGGTAAGATACTCTATGAAACCGTACGTCCGAATGGCATGAGACTGAAAAAGATAGCCGTGCCGTTCGGTGTCATCGGCATCATCTACGAAGCACGACCCAACGTGACATTCGACGTTTTTTCGCTGTGCCTGAAGTCCGGCAATGCCTGCCTGCTGAAAGGCGGTTCGGATGCGTATGACTCCAACCGGATACTGGTTGAGATGATTCGGGAAGTTCTGCTAAAGCAGGGAATGAATCCGGACGTCTGCACGTTGCTGCCCCCCGGTCGCGAAGCTACGTCTGCCCTGTTGCAGGCGGAAGGAAGTGTAGACCTGGTCATTCCGCGCGGGAGCAGCGCCCTCATCAGTTATGTGCGTGAACATGCGCGCGTACCGGTGATCGAAACGGGCGCCGGCGTCTGTCATACCTATTTTGACAGAGACGGCGACACGGAAAAAGGACGCGATATCGTATACAATGCCAAAACGCGGCGCGTAAGCGTCTGCAATGCGCTGGACTGCCTGATTGTCCATCGGGAACGGCTGGCGGATTTGCCCGCCATTTGCGGCAAGCTGGCCGATAGAGATGTCCTGATTTATGCCGACGAACCGGCCTGTGCCGCCCTGTCCGGACATTATCCGGAAGCGCTTCTTCAACCGGCCACGCCGGAAAGTTTCGGCATTGAATTTCTGGACTACAAGATGAGCATCCGTACCGTTACGTCGCTGGACGAAGCACTGGAACACATTGCCCGATACGGTTCGAAACATAGCGAAAGCATTGTCAGTGAATCGGCGGAAGCCATCCGTATCTTTGAACGGCAGGTAGATGCCGCCTGCGTATATGCCAACGTTTCAACTGCTTTTTCCGACGGAGCACAGTTCGGCTTCGGCGCCGAAATCGGCATCAGCACGCAGAAAATGCACGCCCGCGGGCCAATGGCATTGCCCGAACTGACCACATACAAGTATGTAATCGAGGGCGACGGGCAGACAAGAGACAGTTAATAATCAAAAACAAGCATACATAAAGGAAGCATGAGACATTTTACTTGTGTACAGGACATCGGCGACTTGAAACAGGCCGTTCGCGAAGCGCTGGAAATCAAAAAAGACCGTTTCCGGTTCGCGGAACTTGGAAAAAACAAAACGCTGCTGATGATATTCTTCAATGCCAGTTTGCGTACGCGCCTGAGCACGCAGAAGGCAGCTATGAATTTGGGAATGAATACGATCGTGCTGGATGTAAATCAGGGTGCATGGCGGCTGGAAACGGAGCGCGGCGTCATCATGGACGGAGACAAACCGGAACATCTCCTGGAAGCCATCCCGGTGATGGGATGCTACTGCGACGTGATTGGCGTCCGTTCGTTCGCCCGCTTTGAAAGCAAAGAGGACGATTATAATGAAAAGATATTAAACCAGTTCATCCGATATTCGGGACGTCCGGTTTTCAGCATGGAAGCGGCCACGCGCCATCCGTTGCAGAGCTTCGCCGACCTGATCACGATTGAGGAGTACCGGAAGACGGAACAGCCGAAAATCGTTATGACGTGGGCGCCCCATCCGCGCGCCCTGCCGCAGGCCGTACCGAACAGCTTTGCAGAATGGATCAATGCCTCCGGCTATGAATTGGTTATCACTCATCCCGAAGGGTATGAACTGGACGCATCCTTTGTCGGCAACGCCCGCGTGGAATACGATCAGCGCAAGGCGTTCGAAGGTGCGGACTTCGTCTACGCCAAGAACTGGGCGGCCTATGCGGATCCGCATTACGGACAGGTGATCAACATCAGCCGTGCCTGGACGGTGGATACGGAAAAGATGGCGTTGACCGACAACGCCTGTTTCATGCACTGTCTGCCCGTGCGTCGCAACATGATTGTCACGGACGACGTGATTGAAAGCCCGCGGAGTATCGTCATTCCCGAAGCCGCCAACCGTGAAATCTCGGCGCAGACCGTCCTGAAACGGATACTGGAGCACATCTAAAGCAAATGGAACAGGAAAGAAGAAAAGCATATGAAAATCAGTGTTGAAAAATATCATGGATTAGGTAACGATTACCTGGTGTATGATCCGCAGAAGAATCCGGTGAAATTGAATGAAGAACGTATAAAACATATCTGCGACAGGAATTTCGGATGCGGAAGCGATGGCATTTTATTCGGCCCGCTGATGGAAGACGGAAAAGTCAGGGTGAAAATCTATAATCCGGACGGGAGCGAAGCCGAGAAAAGCGGAAACGGTGTCCGGATATTCTCCAAATACCTGAAAGATTGCGGATATGTCAAGGACGAAGCCTTTACCCTGTCAACGCTGGGGGGTGACGTAAATGTACGCTACCTGACTCCCGACGGCAAACTGCTCAAAGTTGGGATGGGTAAAGTCACGTTCCGGAGCAGTCAAATTCCGGTGATCGGGATTGAACGCGAGGTAGTGGACGAAATCATGACCTTCGGCAACCGGCATTACCGCGTGACCTGCCTGTCCATCGGCAATCCGCATTGCGTCATCCCGATGGAACACATTTCCAGGGAAAAGGCCATTGCGCTGGGACAGGTTGTGGAAACGTCGCTGAATTTTCCGAACCGGATCAACATGCAATTGCTGAAAGTGATAGACCGGCACAACATCCGGATTGAGATCTACGAGCGGGGCGCAGGTTATACGCTTGCTTCGGGCAGCAGCAGTTGCGCAGCCGCCAGTGCCGCCCGTCGACTGGGATTGGTAGAGAATCGAATTACCGTCCATATGCCGGGCGGCAAGCTGGAAATCGAAATCGACCCGGACGGAATGGTTCACATGACCGGCACGGTCTGCCATGTCGGTACGTTTTCATTCGCCGACGAATTTATCGACGAAATACTCCAATAGTCCAACAGAGGACCAAAAAACAGCCGGCAGTTAAAGAACATTACTGCCAGCTGCTATACTGCGCGCGGTACAGTTTTGTACATTGCCCGTCAGCATGGAAAAGGGCATCCGCCCACACGCCTTCTTGCCCGTCAGTTCAAACTCAATGTCATCAAGTGAAGCGCTAAAAGGCGGTAGTAGAGCATCCCGCCAGGGAACAGGAAGTGTGCGAACATCTGCCGTTTTTCGATAAAATGCATCTTTTCAGCAAAAAAAGACTTGCCAAAACAGTGGATTCGTGCGCACGTTTTCGCCATTCGTGCGCACGTTTACAGCGAAGTCGCGCACGTTTGCGTCATTCGGACAGGCTTTTTTCGGCACTTGCGTAACATGAGTGAATAATTTATGTTACGCAAAGTCATGTTTTTTTGCATCGAGGCGTGACGACAGGAATCGTTCAGGCTGTCGAAAACGGTAAACCTGCGTAACATGAGTGAATAAGTCGTACAGCATCGCTATCGTTACGTTTTATACAGTAATTCGTAATTCATCCTCGAAAATGAAAGATTCGTTTGCCTCCGGAGGACCCGGATACGGGTCCATCTCCTTTTTATGCATATCGGATACAGTACCTGCTTGAGCATAATCGCCTATTACAGAGAAGTGTCGTTTTTCCGAATACAAAAAAGGCCCGTACAGGAAGCCAAAATCCACGTATGTGATTTTTTTTTCTACACATGTGGATATTCCATCCACACGTGTGGATGTTTCTATTACACATGTGGATTTTTTTCCAAAGGCGCAGATTTTTTTTTCCTCGCATGAGGATATTTCTTCCACATGTGAGGATGTTTTTCAAAAGGCGTAAATAATTTCTTTTACACGTGT
>JAITAY010000112.1 GCA_031283915.1 Tannerella sp. | reverse complement strand
TCCCTGGCGGGATGCCGGAAACAAAATCTTAACTTGATGACATTGAGTTAAAACGGACGGCAATGTGGGGGGATTGGGCTAAAGCCCTGCGGAGGCGCTGTTGCACTTTTTTTTCTAACCGCTAACCACCTCTTTATGCATAAAACAATACCGCGTGCAGTATAACTTAATACAGCGTATGGGAAAGGATTCACCATAACGGCAACAGTTGCGGCTATACCAGCGGGGAAATTATCATCAAAAGCGTCGCTGAGAAGGGTTTTCTGAAATACGGCAAACGCAAATATCATACGCTTCTTCTGCTCGAAGTGAAAACCCTCATGCCGGCAACTTAACAGGATAGAAAAAGAAATGTTTGATGAAACATGATTGCATGAAGTTTCCGGAAGAGGCGCCTTTACTGCGTTTGATCGCCTCTCCCGGAAACCGGGTTACAGTCCCTTTCCGTGGCAGTTCTTATATTTCTTGCCGCTTCCGCAGGGGCAGGGGTCGTTTCGTCCGGCATGCTTTTCTACACGGACAGGTTCCGTCCGTTGCGACTGCTGCGGCCCGACGGGCGGTTTGGGGAGCAGCGGATTGCTGCCGTCGCCAGCGTCCAACTGACTTTTTTCCGTCCGGTAACGGCTCATATCCTGACGTTTTTCGGGCGTTGCCTGACGCACTTTCACGTCTTCACGTACCGGAATCTGTCCGCGCATCAGGATGGAAACCGTTTTCCGGTTCATGTTTCCGATCATGTCCTTGAACAGATGGTATGACTCCAGTTTATAGATTAGCAGCGGGTCTTTGTTTTCGTAACTGGCGTTCTGCACCGAATGGCGCAGTTCGTCCATCTCGCGCAGGTGCTCTTTCCATGCATCGTCAATGGTATGCAGTGTGATGGATTTCTGGAACGATTTGACAATTGACTTTGACTGCGTCTCATACGCTTCTTTCAGGTTGCAGAAAATGTTGTACATCCGTTTGCCGTCCGTAATGGGAACCAGGATGTTTTCGTACTGGCCTCCCTGATTTTCATACACCTGTCGAATGACGGGGTTGGCCGTTTGCGATAACCGTTCCATCCGGCGTTTGAACTGTTTCAGTACTTCGTCGAACAGTTCCTCTGTCAGCTTGTCCGCTTTTGTTCCACGGAAATCTTCTTCCTCAAACGGCGATTCCAGCGCCAGCGAACGGAACAGTTCCAGTTTGAAGTCTTCATAAATACCGTTTGCATGTTGCTCCACCAACGCGGTAGTCGTGTCATAGAGCGTGTTCATCACGTCTAATCCGATGCGTTCACCCATCAGTGCATGGCGGCGGCGCGTGTACACCACATTCCGTTGCGAGTTCATCACGTCGTCATACTCAAGCAGCCGCTTGCGGATGCCGAAGTTGTTTTCCTCCACCTTCTTCTGAGCGCGTTCCACAGATTTGCTCAGCATGTTATGCTCCAGCACTTCGCCTTCCTTGAATCCGAGCCTGTCCATCAAACCGGCAATCCGTTCGGTGGCGAAGAGGCGCATCAGGTCGTCTTCCAGCGAGACGAAGAAGACGGATGAACCCGGGTCTCCCTGACGTCCGGCGCGACCGCGCAACTGGCGGTCGACGCGACGGCTTTCGTGGCGTTCCGTGCCGATGATGGCCAGTCCTCCGGCTGTCCGCACTTCGGGCGAGAGCTTGATGTCGGTACCGCGACCGGCCATGTTGGTTGCGATGGTCACCGTTCCCTTTTGCCCGGCCTGTGCCACAATATCCGCTTCCTTCTGGTGCAGTTTGGCATTCAGGACGTTGTGCGGAATCCGGCGCATGTTCAACATCCGGCTCAGCAGTTCCGAGATTTCGACGGACGTCGTGCCTACGAGCACCGGGCGCCCGGCGGCAATCAGCGCGGAGATTTCCTCGATGACGGCGTTGTATTTCTCGCGTTTGGTTTTGTAGATGCGGTCGTTCATGTCGGTACGCGCAATCGGGCGGTTGGTCGGGATGACGACGACGTCTAACTTGTAGATGTTCCAGAACTCGCCGGCTTCCGTTTCGGCCGTACCGGTCATGCCCGCAAGCTTATGATACATACGGAAATAATTCTGTAGCGTGATGGATGCAAACGTTTGGGTTGCCGCTTCGACTTTCACACGTTCCTTGGCTTCGATGGCCTGGTGAAGCCCGTCGGAATAGCGGCGGCCTTCCATGATACGACCTGTCTGTTCGTCGACGATTTTCACCTGCCCGTCAATGACCACGTATTCATCGTCGCGCTCAAACAGCGTGTATGCCTTTAGCAACTGATTGATGGTGTGTACCCGTTCGCTTTTGATGGAGTAGTTGGTCAGGAGTTCGTCCTTTTTTGCCTGCCGTTCGGCTTCCGTATCGTCGGTCAAGTCTATTTGGGACAGCTCCGAAGCGATGTCGGGAAGCACGAAGAAGTTCGGGTCGTCCGACTTGCCGGTCAGCAGGTCCAGCCCGCGCTCGGTCAGTTCAATGCTGTTGTTTTTCTCGTCGATGACGAAATAGAGCGCGTTGGCGCCGTATCTCTTCTCTTCCATGCAGGGCAGTTCCTGTTTGCCTTCTTCCCTGCGCCGGAGGTTGTCGAGCTGTATTCGCTCATTCTCCTTGCGGATTTTTTTGTTCTCTTCCTCGTTTTTATCGCTCAAGTTATTGACGAGTAGCGGCATCTTCCGCATGTTGTCCTGCATGTAAAATTCTTCCGTCTTCAACATGCTGGCTTTGATCCCCTGTTCACTGAGAAACTTAATCAACGCCTTGTTGCGTGGTAATCCCTTGAACGAACGGTAAAGCAGGATGGAACCTTCTTCGCAGACACGGTTGTCATTGCTCGACATTTTGCTTTTGGCCTCCGTCAGCAGTTTGGTGCACAGGCTTTTTTGTGCGCTATAGACGGTTTCCACGTTGGAACGGAACTGGTCGAACAACTGCTCTTCTCCCTTGGCAACCGGCCCGGAGATAATCAGCGGCGTACGGGCGTCGTCGATTAATACGGAGTCAACCTCGTCGACAATGGCGTAATTATGCTTGCGCTGTACGAGGTCGTTCGGGTGGACGGCCATGTTGTCGCGCAGGTAATCGAAACCAAATTCGTTGTTCGTACCAAAGGTAATGTCGGCGTTATAGGCTTTGCGGCGTTCGTCGGAATTGGGCTGGTGCTTGTCGATGCAATCGACCGACAAGCTGTGGAACATGTAGAGCGGCCCCATCCATTCGGAGTCGCGCTTGGAGAGGTAGTCGTTCACCGTGACGACATGTACGCCATTGCCCGTTAGCGCGTTCAGGAACACGGGCAACGTGGCGACCAGCGTTTTCCCTTCGCCGGTGGCCATTTCTGCAATTTTGCCCTTGTGCAGAACGACGCCGCCAAACAGTTGCACATCGTAATGAATCATGTCCCAGGTGATTTCGTTGCCGCCGGCTACCCAGTGGTTGTAATACACGGCGTTGTCCTCTTCGATTTTCACGAAATCATGTTTGGCCGCCAGATGGCGGTCAAAATCGTTGGCGGTAACGATGATTTGTTCGTTTTCGGTAAATCGCCGAGCGGTATCCTTTACGATGGCGAAAGCTTCCGGCAAGACTTCGTCCAAAATGTTTTCGAACTTTTCGGTGATTTTTTTCTCAATCTCGTCGATTTCGTTCCAGACGGCTTCACGTTCTTCCAGTTCCTTTTCGTCGATATGCCTGCGCAAGTCTTCGATTTGCTGTTTTTCCGCGCGGACGCAGTCCAATACCCTGTCTCTGACTTCCTGCGACTTTTCGCGCAGTTCGTCGTTCGACAGTGCCTTAATGGACGGGTAAAGGTCCGTGATCTTTTTTACGTAGGGCGTAATTTCCTTCAAGTCGCGTTCGGACTTGTTACCGAATAGTTTTGTCAATATGTCACTAAATCCCATAACTGTAATTTCTTTCCGTATGATCGTCAAAAACCGCATCGTTTTAACCGTTCTTGTGAGGTAAATGTTTTCAGACGCAGAGGGCATCGAAGCGGATTGACCGCGCAAAGGTATGAAAAAAATTTCTTTCAGCGGGTGCAATTCAAATGGTCGCCAAGGCAATCGCACCAAAATCAGCGCCGGCAAAAAAACTCAAAACAGCCATTTGGTGGCTTTCGGCGACTGGCTTGCCAATAAAAGTAGCCCTTACGCGGTAAATAACTCTTACCTTATAAGGCGAATGCCTGTAAGTTTATGCAGACTTATGGATATTTCCCGCTTTAAGCAGGTATTCGGCAATCTGAACGGCATTCAGGGCGGCGCCTTTCTTTATTTGATCGCTAACGCACCAGAACGAAAGTCCGTTTGGATTTGAAATATCTTTCCGGATACGCCCTACGTATACCGGATCTTTTTCGGCGACGAACAAAGGCATCGGATAGGACTTTTCCGACGGATGGTCTTGTACCACGATGCCTTCGGCTTGTTCAAGCGCAACACGGGCTTCCTCAACCGACAAGGGACGTTCGGTTTCTATCCAGATGGCTTCCGAATGTGCCCGCAACGCAGGTACACGTACGCATGTAGCGCTGACGGCAACGTCGGAATGCATGATTTTTCGCGTTTCATTGTGCATTTTCATTTCCTCTTTCGTATATCCGTTATCGGTGAAAACGTCGATATGGGGAATCACGTTATACGCCAACTGAAAGGCAAATTTCTCCACCTTCGGCGTTTCGCCGTTGAGCAATTGTCTGTATTGGGCGATTAATTCGTCCATGGCGGCCGCTCCGGCGCCTGATGCCGACTGATAGGTGGCTACATGAATACGTCTGATATGCGCCAGTGTTTCCAGCGGTTTCAATGCAACGACCATCTGGATGGTGGAACAGTTCGGATTGGCAATGATGCCGCGCGGACGTGTCAACGCATCTTCCGGATTAACCTCGGGTACAACCAGCGGTACATCGTCGTCCATGCGAAACGCGCTGGAATTATCAATCATCACCGCACCGTATTTCGTAATCGTTTCGGCAAATTCCCTCGACGTTCCCGCCCCTGCCGATGTAAATGCTACATGCACGCCTTTAAAATCATCATTCTGCTTCAGTTCGCTCACCCGGTATGTTTTCCCGCGAAACGTGTAACTGCGTCCCGCACTCCGGGCCGAACCAAACAGTCTTAGTTCTTCTACCGGGAAATTCCTGTCCGCTAATACGCGCAGAAATTCCTGTCCCACTGCACCACTTACTCCTACAATTGCTACTGTCATTTTTAACGTTTAAATTTAGAAAATGCTCTACTTTGTTTTTATCTTTACGGCCTTATATTGAACTTTACTCTTTTACGGATTCAATTGCCACAAAATGAGCGTGCAAATATAGGAAAAAAATGGCAGGGGATATTTTTTCTGTCTGACAAAAAAACAGAGTTAACAGTGATAACAGTTTACGGAGACTTATAAAACACATGAAACGAATGATTTCGATGAAACGCTTACTTTTTATAGTCAGCATTTTGATTCTTCCGACCGGATTGACCGCCCTGCCGGAGGAAATTTCTGCCGGAGAGATTTTGATTAACGAAATCATGGCGAATCCGGTCGGCTCGACCGTATTCCCGGCAACGGAATATGTGGAGATTTACAATGTTTCTGGAGATACAGTTTCTTTAAACGGCTTGTCATTCATCTATGGGAGTAACAAGCCGGTAACTTTGCCGGACAGCCTGTTGCCACCGGACGGTTATGCCGTGCTGTTCCGTAGCGAGTCTGAAATTCATGTCGATAACGGGGGGATCGCCATCCCTCTGGCGTCATTCCCTTCCTCTCTGGCCAATGAGGGGAAAACACTGCAATTAGTCAATTCCGCCGGCGTTGTTATTGATTTTGTAGATTACTCGAAAGCAAAGCCCGTTCGATCGTGGGAGCGGGACAACTCCGGCAACTGGTACCTGTCCAATGATCCGCGCGGCGGAACGCCCGGCGCAGCCAACTCCCCCAAAGACCCGCCGCCCGTCATTCCGGAGCCTGACACTTCGCAACCGGGCGACGTACTGATTAATGAAATCATGGCGAATCCTGTCGGATTGACCGCATTTCCGGAAACGGAATACGTAGAGATTTATAATGTTTCCGGAAATACTGTTTCTCTGGAGGGATGGTCATTTGTCTATGATGGCAAGCCGATAACCCTGCCGGACCGTTTACTGCCGCCGGACGGTTACGCCGTGCTGTTTCGTAGCGGATACGAAATTCATATTGATAACGGAGGAATCGCTATTCCTGTGGCAACTTTTCCTGATGTTTTGTCCGATGAGGGAGAAACGGTAAAGCTGGTTAATTCCGTCGGCCTTACGATAGACTCTGTAGTCTACGACACGGCAAAGGACGCTCAGTCGTGGGAGCGGGACAGTTTCGACAACTGGTATTTGTCTACCGATCCGCGCGGCGGAACGCCCGGCGCAGTCAACTCCCTCAAAGACCCGCCGCCCGTCATTCCGGAGCCTGACGTTTCGCAGTCCGGCGACGTACTGATCAATGAAATCATGGCGGATACTGTCGGGTTAACCGCATTCCCCAAGACGGAATATGTAGAGATTTACAACACTTCCAGTGATACTGTTTCTCTGGACGGCTGGTCATTTGTCTATGATGGCAAGCCGGTAACCCTGCCGGACAGCCTGTTGCCGCCGGACGGTTATGCTGTGCTGTTCCGCAGTGGACGTGAGATTCATGTAGAAATCGGGGGAATCGCCATCCCCCTGGCGACATTCCCCTTCAATCTGGCCAATACAGGTAAAACAGTAAAGCTGGTTAATTCTGCCGGTCTTACGGTTGATACCACTGACTATGCCGCAGCCAAGCCCGCTCAATCGTGGGAGCGGGACAGTATCGGCAATTGGTATTTGTCTACCGATCCGCGCGGCGGGACGCCCGGCGCAGTCAACTCCCTCAAAGACCCGCCGCCCGTCATTCCGGAGCCTGACACTTCGCAGCCGGGCGATGTCCTGATCAATGAAATCATGGCAAATCCGGTCGGACTGACCGCATTCCCGGAAACGGAATACGTAGAGATTTACAATGCTTCCGGAAATCTGATTTCCCTGAAAGGGTGGTCATTTGTTTACGACGGGCGGGCGGTAGCCTTGCCGGACAGCCTGTTGCCGGACGGTGCGTATGCCGTGCTGTTCCGCAGCGGACGTGAGATTCATGTCGATACCGGAGGAATCGCTATTCCTGTGGCGACATTCCCTGCTGCTTTGGCCAATGACGGCAAAACACTGCAATTAGTCAATTCCGCCGGCATTGTTATAGATTCGGCAAATTATGTTACGGCAAAAGCGGCTCAATCCTGGGAGCGGGACAGCGCCGGCAACTGGTACCTGTCCAATGATTCGCGCGGCGGAACACCCGGCGCAGTCAATTCGCCCAAAGATATTCCTGTTACCCCCATACCGGACGTTTCGCAGCCGGGCGATGTCCTGATCAATGAAATCATGGCGAACCCGGTCGGACTGACCGCATTCCCGGAGACGGAATACGTAGAAATTCACAATGCTTCCGGAAATCTGATTTCCCTGAAAGGGTGGTCATTTGTTTACGACGGACGGGCGGTAGCCTTGCCGGACAGTCTGTTGCCGGACGGTGCGTATGCCGTTTTGTTCCGCAGCGGGCGTGAGATTCTCGTCGATAACGGGGGAATCGCTATTCCTGTGGCGACATTCCCTGCTGCTTTGGCCAATGACGGCAAAACACTGCAATTACTCAATTCCGCCGGCATTGTTATAGATTCGGCAAATTAT
>JAITAY010000213.1 GCA_031283915.1 Tannerella sp. | reverse complement strand
ATCTGAAATGGGAATCGACCGTTTCATTCAACGCCGGTCTGGATTTCAGCGTGTTGGAAGATCGGATCTTCGGAACGCTGGAGTTTTACCGTTCTAATTCGTTTGATTTGCTCTATAACATCAACATTCCGAACATGAACAATAACATCAGTTCGATTCCTTCCAATATCGGCAAACTGGCCAACCGGGGAACGGAATTGAACATTACCGGTATCCCGGTGCAAACGAAAGATTTCAGCTGGGATATCACGTTCAACTATTCGCTGAACAGGAACAAGGTAATCCGTATTCTGGGAATAGACAATGATGGAGACGGAAAGGAGGACGATCTTGTCTCAAGCAAGATATTTATCGGACATCCTTACGGCGTGGCATACGATTTCGAGCAAATCGGCCTGTGGCAACTGGCGGAATATCATGCGGGAACCATACCGGACGGCTTCTCCTATGGATCATACAAGGTGAGCGATTTAAACCACGACGGAAAGTATACGGCAGCCGAAGACCGGAAGATTCTTGGATATACCGATCCTTCATACCGTTTCAGCATCGAAAATGTATTGCGATACAAGACGTTTGAACTGAAAATATTTGTCAATTCCATTCAGGGCGGAAAGGATTATTATTACGGACAACCGGAAGACGGTACCATTCCCGATAATATTTACAAGCGGAATCGTCCGTACTGGGATTACTGGACGCCCGAAAATCCGGATGCGCGTTACCGGCAAATCGGCATTTACGAGCCGGCGCTGTTTCAGAATAATGTGGCGTACAGAGCCTATGTCCAGCGCAGTTTTATACGGTTGCAGAATGTGACGCTGTCCTACCGACTGCCTTCTGCTTTATTGAAGAAGATCGGCATTAACAATTTCAAGGTATATGTGAACGGAAATAACCTGGCAACGCTTACCGATTGGGACGGCTGGGATCCGGAAACCGGCACGGGACTGGGTATCGGAACTTATCCGCTTTTAAGGAGTTATTCAACGGGAATTAATTTTGATTTTTAAACACGAGAAGATATGAAAACAATGTATAGAATGGCAGGAATGCTGGCCGTGGCTGCGCTGCTGGCCGTTACGTCCTGCGACGAAAACAAATTTCTGGAAGAAAAGCCGCTGTCCATTTACACGGCGGAAAATTCATTAGCGACGGGCGCCGATTTCCAGGCTGCAGTCAATGAGTTGCACCGTGGCGTACGGTACCTGCTTTATGAATCGGAGAATGTTTGCAGATACGCTTTCTGGTATGGGACAGACCTGGCCTTTTGTTCGGCCGACCCGGATAACGGTTACCTGAACAAATATGCCGCTATGATGATCCCCACAATGGATGCGGTCAGCAACAACTGGAACTATACCTACGTGATCATTAATCAGGCGAACCTGATTCTGACACGAATCGAAGATGCGGAAATACCGGAAGCCGACAAGAACGTCATGCGTGGCGAAGCGTTGTTTTTCCGTGCATTCGGATACCGGATTCTGGCTAACCTGTATGGCGGCGTACCGCTGATTACGGAGGAAATCACAAACCCACGTCGCGATTTCGTCAGGGCTTCCCGGCAGGAAACCTACACGCAGGCGAAAAACGACCTGGCAGAAGCCGTCTCGCTGCTGGGCAATATCGACGCCGTCAAGGACGGAAAGATTTCCAAACAGGTGGCGCAACATCTGCTGGCTGAGATTTATATTTCGCTGGGCGATTATGACAACGCCGTCAGCGCCGCTACAACCGTCATCGACTATCCGGCAGTGAAACTGATGACCGAGCGTTACGGTACGAAACTCGACCAACCCGGTGACGTCTATTCCGATCTGTTTAAAACAGGGAATATCAACCGGAGTTCGGGAAATACGGAAACACTGTGGGCTTTGCAGTATGATCATCAGAATCCCGGCTCTCCTACCGGTAATACGTGGCATTGGACGGTGAATCCTTTTTATTCGCAGATTGCCATCACGGTGGATGGAGTGACAACTACCGCCTTTAAAGGGAACACGGCGGAGAAGGGCGGACGGAGCATTGCCTGGTTTCAGCCTACCGAACATACCCTGAATGGCGTGTGGGAAGAAGGCGACATGCGCAATTCCGAACATAATATCGTACGGGACGTGCAAATAGACAATGATGCCTCTCCCGCGTTCGGTAAATGGTTTGTAGCCGACGGTTATTCCGTACAGGCAGACCCTGTCAGGCAATGGTTTCCGTTTTTCCGGAAAGTAATGAGCGACGTCCCGGAAGAATATTATCAGCGGGATGCGAATGGAAATCCGTTATTGACGGCGCTTGGCGAACATTTGGTAACAAACAGCGCGAACAGTACGTTTCGTGACATGTATGTATTTCGATTGTCGGAGACTTATCTGCTGCGTGCCGAAGCGCATCTGGGGAAAAATAACCAAAGCGCTGCGGCGGCCGATATCAATGTCGTGCGGGCGCGTGCACAGGCTCCGTTAGTCAATGCTTCTCAAGTGGATATTGATTATCTCCTGGACGAACGGTTACGGGAACTGATGTATGAAGAATTGCGTATGTGTACACTTTGTCGCATGGGTAAGCTTGTAGAGCGCACACGCAAGTATAATTATACGCATATCAGTAAAACCGGACAAGTCGAATCATCCGGCATGTCCATGCAGGACTATCATAATCTGTGGCCGATTCCTTTTTCGGAAATCGAACGGAATGTTGATGCGGTGATAGAACAGAATCCGGGTTATGCGAATTGATTAGTGTGTTTTGTGTAAACTTTGTGTCCTTAGCAGCAATTCTTTTACTGCGTAAAGGACACAAAGTCTTTCACAGGGAAAGTAGAAAAAATGATTATCTTTGCAACATTTGCTTTGTAAGAATAACTGATATGATTATCCTGAAGCCTTGTACATTTACAATTCCTGCGAGACTTGAAGGAAAGTGTGTTACACAATGAAAACGCCTCTTTGGAGTGTAACAGGCTTTGCGGATAATCATTAATAATAACCATGTCAATGAAATGAAAAAAATTAGCTGGATTATTTTAAGTATTATCCTGTTTTCGGAAGATCTTCCGGCGGCGACTGATCTTGCGGAAGACGGCAGGCGGGATTTGCCTGCTCAATTTGTACAGTCGGAACAGAAAGGGGGAAGTCTCTCGCTGTACTGGCTCAACGGCGAGTTGAACAGAGAAACTCTCAGACAGCAAATCGAACTGCTGCAACAGAACGGTTTTTCCGGCGTTGCGCCGCTTCCCATGCAATCCGACAATCCCGCGTACTCAACCGTGCCCGCGTATTTGAGTCGCGAGTATCTTGAACTCTACAAATTCATGCTCGACGAACTTGCGGCACGGGATATGGAACTGATGTTCTATGACGACTGCGATTTTCCTACTGGAACGGCAGGCGGCCGAATGAAAAAAGCGTATCCCGGGAAATTAATCAAATATTTGACGCGCGTTGATACAACACTCGTTGGGGGCGACACCGTCGCCGTCGTCATTCCCGACGGAAGTAATATGAGTTACTGCAAGCTCATGAGCGCCTGTATTTCGAAAGCAGGAGAAACGAAATGGCTATCCGTCACGGACAAAACAACCCTTGTGCCGACAGCTGACGGTTATGCGGCACAGACTGAACTGCCCGCCGGCGAATGGCGACTGCAACTGTTTCTCTGTTGCACGGACAGGAACATGAACCTGGTGGATTACCTTGATCCCGACGCCGTCAACAAACTGATGGAGTTAACTTACGAAGAATACTGTAAACATTTTTCCGGGCATTTCGGAACGACGGTTCGCACGACCTTCTACGATGATCATGCCTATTATCACGTCCCCCGGGCGGCGGAATGGACGGACGGCTTTAACCGGAAGTTCAGGGAAAAATATGGCTTTTCACCCGATACACTGTATCCTTCGCTGTTTGAAGATACGGGCGGACAGGATGCCGCCAATCGCGTAGCGCTGTTCGGTATTCGTGACCGCTTGAATGCCGAAGGATATCCACACGTCGTGTCGCAATGGGCGGCGAAACACGGGATGGCCTGTTCCGGTCATCCGGCGGGGACGTACCGCGCGAATCCGCTGCAACTGATGGGTGACGGACTGCTCTATTTCAAGCATCAGGACGTACCGCTGTGCGATTACATTCACTTTTTCAGACAGGGCATTGACGGGTTCAACATCCCGGCATCGGCTGCGTACAATTACGATCGCGATATTTTGTATTGCGAGATATACGGCAACTTCCAGCCGGACACCTGCAACGACGGCGACATGCTTTACCGTGCGGCAATGGACGTCTATGCCCGCGGCATCAACAAACTCATTCCGCACGGAACGTGGTATGACGCCGATCATGTGAAGATTATCCCCGAAATCTCGTGGCGCAATCCCAAAATGGCAACCCGGTTAAAGGATTACAATCAGTGGGTATCTCGCTGCGAAATGATTCTTCAGCACAGCCGGCATGTAGCCCAGGTCGGGATTCTTTATCCGATAGCCGACTTACAGTCTCATTATCATTTTACCGAATACCGGATCACGAACGGCAGAGAAGCGATTCGCGGAAACCGGTATTACGAGTTCATCGGCACGATGACACGGAGGCTGCGAGTAGATTATACGCTGATTCATCCTGAAACGCTGGATGAGCGGTGTGTCGTCGAGAAAGACGGCGTGTTGAGGTTGGACAATCCGAAAAATTATGAGGAATACAACCTGCTGATTGTACCGTGGTGTCGCACGATTCACGTCTCCAATCTGGCCAAAATCAAAGCCTGTGTCGATCTTGGCGGTAAAGTTTTGTTTATAGGGTATTATCCGGAAAAATCGGCAGAGTTTTCCGGAGATGAAGAAGTCAAAAGTCTCGTGAGTGAATTAAAGCGTCATTCCAATGTCTATTTCATGGACGATCTTGAGGAACAGAAAATACGGGAGTTTATCCGTGCAAATATAGACCTGACCGTGCAGATTGAACAAGTAAAGGAGGTTCGCGGGGCACCGCCTGCACATACTGACTGGCCAGCTTCTTTTCGGGACATGGACTGTGCCTTCAATGTCATTCACAAAGTTAAGGAAGGAATTGATTTTTTCTTTTTCGGCAATCCGACAGACTGTGGCTTGACGGCAGAAATCAGTTTCCGTGCCGGTTTCAGGAAGGGAGCATGTATTGAGTTGTGGGATCCGCATACGGGAAAAATCGAAAAACTGAATTCCGTTCAAACACCGGACGGAAGATTGTTAATTAAGCTTCCGCTCGAACCGGTACAGAGTCGGTTCGTCGTGTTCAGATAATCCAAATCCATTTACCATAATCGAAATATAATAAAGATGAAGATGAACAGATTGATTTATGTAGTGCTCACAGCCGGATGGTTTATGCAAGGCTGTACCTGTAGCGACCCTGCACGGATAGACCGTGAAGCATTGGTTAAACGGCACACGGTGACGCTCGACAGCCTTTCGGCCTCCGAATGGTTGCAGGTCGGCAACGGAGAAATCGCATTCGGCATCGACGCCACCGGCTTGCAGACGTTTCACGGTAATACCATGTCACATTGGGGCTGGCATTCCGTACCCTGTCCGGTCGAAGGCAAACACGCCGCGCTCAAGTTGCAGGACTACGATTTTCACGGACGCACACTGTCTTACCGTTCCTCGTCCGCCGGACAGAAAGCGCTCTACACGTGGATGCGTGAAAACCCGCACCGGACAGGTCTCGGACAGCTGCGTTTCCTGATTAAAAAGGACGACGGCCAACTCATGGAACCGGGTGACGTGAAAAACATCCGGCAGACACTGGATATGTGGAACGGCGTCATCGAAAGTCGTTACACCGTCGAAAACATACCCGTTCACGCGGTTACCTGTGTCGATCCGGAAACCGGAAGTCTGGCGGTCAAAGTGCAAACCCCGCTTCTGCGGAGCGGACGCCTGCAGGTGGAGTGGACATTCCCCTACGGGCATCCCGGCAACACCGGCGCCGACCGGACAAAGCCGGAATCGCATCAGACCCTTGTCCTTTCCAGCAGCGCTGACCGCGCCGACCTGCAACGCCGGATGGACGAAACCCTCTATCACGCCGCAATTGCATGGGATGGAAAGGCGGGATTTGAAGAAACGGCAGCACACCGGTTTGTCCTGACGCCCGACCACAGTGCCGAGACCTTTACATTCACTGTGCAGTATGCACCGGAAAAGACAACAGACGCTCTGCCTTCATTCGATAGCGCTGTGCAGGTGTCGGAAAATTACTGGCAAACGTTCTGGAAGACCGGCGGAGCCATCGACCTGTCGGGCAGCAGCGACCCGCGCTGGAAGGAACTGGAACGCCGCATCGTACTTTCGCAGTATCTGCTCGCCGTCAACGAAGCCGGCTCGTATCCTCCGCAGGAAAGCGGACTGTTCAACAACAGCGGGTGGTACGGCAAGTTTCATCTGGAAATGCACTGGTGGCACGGCGCCCATTACGGGCTGTGGAACCGCTGGCCGATGATGGACAAAAGTCTGAAATGGTATGGCGACATGCTGCCAGGGGCGAAAGAACTTGCAGAATCGCAGGGCTTCACCGGTGCGCGCTGGCCTAAAATGGTCGGACCCGACGGCGAAGACTCCCCGTCGGGAACCGGCCCGCTGCTGATCTGGCAGCAACCGCATCCGATTTTCTATGCCGAGCTGGAATACCGCCTGCACCCGACCCGGCAAACGCTTGAGAAATGGCGGGACATCGTACAGGAATCGGCGGAGTTCATGGCGGCGTTCGCCGTGTTCGACACGACGGCGCAGCATTATGTGCTGGGACCTCCCCTGGCCACCGTCCCCGAAAACAGCAACTATCGGGAATCGTGGAATCCGACCTTCGAGCTTTCGTACTGGCGTACCGGCCTTCGCTGGGCGCAGAGATGGCGCGAACGGCTCAGCTTGCCGCGCGAACAGCGCTGGGACGAGGTCATCGAACGTCTTGCGCCGTTGCCCGTTCAGGACGGCGTGTACCTGTCGCAGGAGAATATGCCCGATACATACACGAAAATGAACTGGGAACATCCGTCGCTGATTGGTATCGCTGGCATGTTGCCCGGCGACGGAACAGACGCCGGGACGGTCAGACGCACCATACGCAAAGTGTGGGAGACATGGCAGTGGGACAGATGCTGGGGCTGGGACTTCCCGATGATGGCGATGGCGGCAGCCCGCACCGGCGAAACGCAGATGGCTGTCGATGCCCTGCTGTATCCTTCGCACAAAAACGGCTATAATGCTGTCGGATTGAGCGCCGGCGGGCCATTTCCTTATTTTCCGTCTAACGGCGGTTTACTGTATGCCGTTGCGATGATGGCGGCCGGTTGGGACGGAGCGCCCGATCTCCATGCCCCCGGATTCCCGAACGACGGCTCATGGACGGTACGTTTCGAAGGACTGTCGAGCGCACCGTAATATACTGCGCGCGGGGTATAGTTTTGTGCAAAAAGAGGTAGTTAGTAGATAGTAGTTAGTAGTTAGCAGTCCCCCAATAAAAGCTTACAGCCCGCCCCAAATAACGGGATCAAAAAGCCCTTCATTACACGAAAATAGAATGGATTGTATATGAACCTGCGTTTTTGGCTAAGCGCATCCGGAGAAGGTATTTGATAACGGAT
>JAITAY010000341.1 GCA_031283915.1 Tannerella sp. | reverse complement strand
CTTTTCTACCGAGCGACGCATTCCTAACGGAATGCATTGTGCTACAACCTTTTTTCCTTCACTTGATGACATTGAGTTAAAACTGACGGGTAAATGGGCAGACGGGCAATGCACAAAACGATACCGCGCAGTATATAATGATATATGTTTGACGGGGCAGGAACTCTGATTTTGTCGTATCACAGAGCTACCGACCGTTTTTCTACTATCCACTAATCATTAACCATTAACCATTAACCATTAACAACGCCTGTTTTTGCGTGAAATCATTATTTAACGATCATTCGGATGTGGGGAAACACATCTGAAACGTCTTTTAGACGTGAGAAATAGAGAAACATCGTATGAACGGTTTAAAAAGGAGTGCCTATGAAATATATAATGTAAATTACCTTTTCCGGAATCCGATCCTGTGCATGGGAGGACAAAAACATAGCGTTTTCGAATCCTGTCGCGCAGTGTATACGGATAGCTGTGATACGCAAAAAGAAAGGAAAGGTCTTGTACACCCTTCCTTTCCGGGTGTTCAGCTAATTAATTATCAGAGATTATCAACAATCAGTTAAACTAAACAAGACAAAAGTATGAATCACATTTTAATTAAAAAAATCAAGAGGCAATATGTTGCCGTTAAAACATTACAGATTATGCGACTTTATGTGCTACTGATCATTGTGAGCATCACGCAGGCCTTTGGATCCAATACTTATTCCCAGTCTGCGACGCTCACCTTCCGGATGAATAACGCATCCATTGAAGATGTATTGAATGCCATCGAGGAACAAAGCGAATTTCGTTTCCTCTATAACAAAAAGATGGTAGATGTGGAACGCCGGGTAGATATAGCTGCCGATAACGGCCATATTACCGAAGTACTGGACCATTTGTTTCGCGATGTTGAAATTGCTTACGCCATCAGCGACCGGCAAATTGTGCTGAACAGGAAGGGCGCTTTTATGAGGACCCTCCAGCAAACCGGCAGACGCATCACCGGCACGGTGGTCGACGCCGCCGGTGAACCGATCATCGGCGCCAATGTCGTCGAAAAAGGGACGACCAACGGCACGGTGACGGATGTGGACGGGAACTTCTCGCTGGACGTGCAGGACAACGCCACACTGCAAGTATCGTTTATCGGCTACGTGATGCAGGAAATCAGCATCTCCTCTGTCATTTTGTCAGGGGGGGGGGGGGTAATCATGTGACAATAAGTCTGGTGGAGGATGTACAGGCGCTGGATGAAGTTGTCGTCGTCGGCTACGGTGTGCAGAAGAAAGTAAATCTGACGGGCGCGGTAGGCACTATTAAGTCCGATGCGCTGGAAGGACAGTCTGTCACCAACATTCAGGAGTTGATGCAGGGCAAATCGCCCGGACTGAACGTCACCAAGTCGAGCGGGCAGCCCGGCAGCGGCGCCTCGATGGATGTACGCGGTACGTCCACGATTGGCGGTAGCTCGGGTGTACTCGTCATCATCGACGGCGTACCGGGCAATATCAATACGCTCAATTCGAACGACATCGAAAGCATCTCGATACTCAAGGATGCGGCCTCTGCCGCCATCTACGGGTCACGCGCCGCCAACGGCGTCATCCTGGTGACAACCAAAGGCGGAACGGACAGGAAAGAGTTGCAGGTGACGGTCAATTCGAGCGTCGGCGTACAGAACCCTCTGCATTATATAGATTATGTAGGTGCAGCAGATTTCATGACGGTCTACAATCTGGCGCGCACCAATGAGGGCAACGAACCGCTGTACAAGCAACAGGACTTTGAAGACTTCCGGACGGGAAAACGCAAAGAGTATATATGGTACAAGGAGATTTTCGAGCACAACCAGCTGATCAACAACAACCATGTATCGTTTGCCGGAAAGACAAAGGTATTGAAATACAATATTTCGGGCGCGTATGATTATCAGTCGGGCAGTGTGAAGCAAAATACCTACAACCGGTATATAATCAAGCCCGACCTGATGTTTATCCCAACCAAATGGCTGTCTTTCAGGGCAAGCATACAGTATACGGAAACGCATCTGAAGGAACCGCAGGGCGGCGCAGAAAGTTATCTGGTAGCTGCCACCCGTAAAGAGCCTACCGTGCCGGCCGTCAATTCAAGCGGCCAGTTTCTGATAGCGCCCAATCTGGGAGGAAACCCTGTCTCGGGATTGGTAGAGGGCGGCGCCACCACCAATAAATACAAGGAGATGCTGTCCATCTTTTCGGCAGATATTACCCCGCTTGCCGGCTGGCATATACGCCCCATGCTGTCGTTGCGGACCACGGACAGACGGCAACATGCCTATACCCGTCCGATCACGCTTTACAATGAAGACGGAAGCGTCAATACGCCGGGACTGCTGACTACGCAAACCCTGTCCGAGTATACCAGCGCCGATCTGAACCGCATCTTGCAGGTGACCAGCGACTATTCCCTTTCACTGGCTGAGAAGCACAACGTTACCCTTCTGGCAGGATATTCGCAGGAATACAGCTACGACGAGTCGTACAGCGCCTCGCGCCGCAATCCGGCTTTCAGCGACATTTACGTGCTGGACGTATATCAGGAGAGCAAGGACAATGCCGGATCGGCCAACCATTCGTCGATGCTGTCCGGTTTTGGGCGCGTCGCGTACGATTACGACGGCAAATACATGCTGGAAGCCAACGTACGTATCGACGGTGCTTCACGCTTCGCGGAAGGACACCGCACGGGCGTTTTCCCCTCCTTCTCGGGCGGATGGAACGTGCACAGGGAGAGTTTTCTGGCAGACAATCCTTATCTGTCGCGGCTCAAGCTCCGCGGCTCGTGGGGTATCCTGGGCGACGCGCTGAAAATCGGACGCTACGAGACAAGGGATTTGCTGAGCTTCAACTACAAAGGCTATGCCTACAATGGTAACATTGCCGCCTCGGCCTGGAGTTCGGCTTCGTACGACCCGAACATCTCGTGGGAAAAGGCCGAAATGACCAATCTCGGCATCGAACTCGGCATCCTGAACAACCGTATTTTCGTGGAATTTGATTACTTCAATAACATCCGTAAAGACATTCTCTACCGCGCTCCCGTACCGATGGAGTACGGACTGAGCGCCCCCTACATCAACGCGCTCAAGATGCGCAACCGGGGGATGGAGTTGCTGCTCGGGTACAACGACAGTTTCGGAGACTGGAAGATCGGCGCCGACGTCAACATGAACTTCTCGAAAAATAAAGTGCTTGACCTCTACGGTACAGGGCCGTGGATCAGCGGCAACACGTTTACCGACATAGGTACGCAACTGCAAATGCCCTACGGCTACGAAGCCATCGGGCTGTTTCAGGATCCGAATGACCCAGACTTGGCCAAACAAACCAACGTGACGGCCGGCAACATCAAGTTCAAAGACCAGTTGACTGTCGATACGAATGGCGACGGCATTCCCGACCAGAGTGACGGAAAGATTGACGGTGACGACCGCGTCATCATCGCCGACAACGTGCCGGTACGGTTCGGAGCCAATTTGAGCGCCGGGTACAGGAATTTTGACCTCTCGGCTTCGTTCTACGGAAAGTTCAACAACACACGCTATATCAGCGGCTACGAAGGATGGGCGTTTTATCTGACAACGAATGCGCGTCCGATGCACAAGGACTCGTGGACGGTTGACAACCCCGATGCCACCTATCCCCGCCTTACCACGAACATGACGGGTAACGACACCAACTACTCCTCCTACTGGATGCGTAAAGCCAATTATCTGAAAATACAGAACGTACAGATTGGGTACACCCTGCCACCCGCATGGAGAAAAGCGATTGACGTGGATTATCTGCGCATCTACCTCTCGGGGCAGAATCTGGGTATTCTTTCCAACTACATCGGGTTTGACCCCGAAGGTGGATATTATCCGCTGATGAGAACGGTTTCTTTCGGTATTCAACTTCAATTTTAATTCAAAACGATTATGAAAAAGATATTTTTAATTCAAACGACAGCCATTCTTCTCATGTTTGTGTCCTGTTCGGATGTACTGGAGCAGGCGCCGTTGCATACGCCGGACGTGACCACGTTCTGGAAATCCGAAGCCGATGCACAAACGGCGCTGAATGCCCTGTACAGCTATCTCCCCAACCAGTACCGGTACTGGACAGAGTGTCTCAGCGACAACGCCGTCATGACCAACGCCTGGGGCGAAGGCGGGATGGGCGAAATCAAGCAGGGTAACCTCCACGCGGCGGTAGGCAACCTGACGCACGGCAATTTCACCTTCTGGAAATACGACCAGATTCGCAACATCCTGTATTTTCTGGATAACCTGACAAACGTCCCGTTCGACAACGAAAATGCACGTAAACGGATGGAAGGCGAAGCCCGCTTCGTGCTGGCCATCAAATATTTTTATCTCGCCCGCGCCTTCGGAGACGTACCCCTGATCAAGGAAAAGCCCGTGACGCTCGAAGAATCGCGCAACATCGGCAAAAGCCCCCGCAAGGAAATCTTCGACTACGTGATTGAAAACGTCGACAAAGCCATCGCCAGCCTGCCGGACGCGAAGGACAAAACCGGCAAAATCACACGCCACGCCGCTCTGTGCCTCAAGACGGAGGTGCTGATATGGATGGCCAGTCTCGACCAGTTCCACGGAAAGAAGATGAGCGACAAAAGCAGCCAGCAACTCTGGCGCGAAGCGGCAAGCACGATTCAGGGCGTCATCCGCTCCGGCGAATATGTGTTGGAAGAAGACTTCGTCAAGCTTTTTGAAAGCTCCACCAACAACCTGGACAACGAAACGATTCTGGCATACCAGTACGTCGAAAATGAAGTCACCAACGTGACGAACATGCTCGGCGTCCCCGGTGGCGTAAGCCTTCGCGGCGGCGGATGGGCTAGCTTCAGCGCGCCGCGCTGCCTGGTGGACGACTACGAATGTACGGACGGCATGACGATTTACGAATCGCCGACCTACGACAAGGCGCATCCCTGGGAAAACAGAGATGTACGACTTAAAAAGTGGTACCTCCTGCCCGGCGAACCCGTCCTGCGTGCCAACGGAACATACACACCCTTCGAGTCGCATCCCGACTACAAAGCCACCAATGCCGAAGCCATCGGCGGCGAAGGCGGCGGCGGACGTAGCGGATACTGGTGCACCAAGGGCGTGGAAATGGAATCACTCTTCCAGAGCGGATTCCAGAACTGGATCATTTACCGCTATGCCGAAGCGCTTCTTTTCTTGGCCGAAAGCCTGAATGAGTGCGAACCCGCGAACGATTCCATCCACTGGGCGATGGACGAGATTCGCGTCAAACGGGGCGGACTGCCCTCCGTAGCTCCGCTGCTCGGCAAACAGGACGAAATGCGGGCGAAGATTCTGCACGAACGCCGCGTCGAACTCGTCAATGAAGACAAACGCTATTGGGACTTGCTGCGCACCAAACAGGCCGAAGTCTTCATGAACCCTCCGGGAAACATACTCTACGGAGTTAACCTCAGTCTTGAGGACTACCAGAACCGGGGCGGAGACTGGGCTTGCGAAAAAGTCATTGCCGAGCCGATTCGCTTCGACGCCTCCAGAGGATACGTCTGGCCGATACCGCAGGCTGTGATGGATCAGAACTCAAGCATCACCCAGTCCGAATACTGGAAATAACAGTGAACAGAGACTGTATTGCTTTTAGATACAGTCTCTGTCATATGGAAAAATCACATTCCTTGCACAAAGCCTTCGATTTCCTGCGCATAAAAAAATAATTTTCCGCGCAGGAAATTTTACTTTCCTGCGCAGGGAACGCACTGCAATTAAAACCGTACG
>JAITAY010000299.1 GCA_031283915.1 Tannerella sp. | reverse complement strand
GGCGAGACGTCTCGGAGAATTGGCGAGACGTCTCGGAGGTTTGGCGAGACGTCTCGGAGGTTTGGCGAGACGTCTCGGAGGTTTGGCGAGACGTCTCGGAGGTTTGGCGAGACGTCTAGGAGATTTGGCGAGACGTCTCGGAAAAAGAATCAATAATTGCGATTTCGGTAAATCGAAATCGACAAAACCGGACTGGCTTGATGACATTGCCGAAGTGTCCTTCACAAATTTAGCGGGAGATGTAGGAAAAGTAGGGAACTTTTTCTATTTTTGCGCCTCATTTGAACGACTAATCATATCATACGGGAATGAATATATCATACAATTGGCTGAAGGAATACCTGCCGTTCGACATGCAGCCGGACGAGGTGGCTGCGGCATTGACCTCGACGGGACTGGAGACGGGCAGCGTGGACGAGGTACAGCCGGTCAGGGGCGGACTGGAAGGGCTGGTCATCGGCGAGGTACTCACGTGTACGGCGCATCCGAACTCCGACCATCTGCACCTGACGACGGTCGATGCGGGCAGCGGCGAGCCGTTGCGAATTGTCTGCGGTGCGCCGAACGTGGCTGCCGGGCAGAAGGTCATCGTCGCCACGGTCGGTACGACGCTCTACAGCGACGGAGAGAAGTTCACCATCAAGCGAAGCAAAATCCGCGGCGAGGAATCGTTCGGGATGATTTGCGCCGAAGACGAAATCGGCCTCGGGACAGACCATTCCGGCATCATCGTCCTGCCCGCAGAGGCGAAGACAGGTATGCCGGCCAGGGAATATTACGGAATCGAAAGCGATTACGTGCTGGAAGTCGACATCACGCCCAACCGGGTGGACGCGACGTCGCACTACGGCGTGGCGCGTGATTTGGCGGCGTGGCTGACGCAGGCAGGCCGTCCTGCCGTCCTGCGGCGCCCGTCCGCAGACGCATTCCGGATTGACAGTCCCGCACCGGCCGTCACGGTGGAAGTGGCGAACCGGGAGGCCTGTCTGCGCTATTCCGGCCTGACGGTGCGGGGCGTGACCGTGAAGGAAAGTCCCGCCTGGCTGAAAAACCGCTTGCAGACCATCGGTCTGCGGCCAATCAACAACGTGGTGGACATTACGAACTTTATCCTGCACGAACTGGGACAGCCGCTGCACGCTTTCGACGCGGCAAGGATCAGGGGCGGCCGTGTAGTGGTGCGAACGATGCCGGAAGGGACGAAGTTCGTCACGCTGGACGGCGTCGAACGGACGCTGACCGGCGAGGATTTGATGATATGCAGCGCGGAGGAACCGATGTGTATTGCCGGCGTCTTCGGCGGACTGGATTCGGGCGTCACGGAACAGACGACGGACGTCTTCCTGGAATCGGCCTGTTTCCATCCGGCATGGGTGCGACGGACGGCACGCCGTTTCGGATTGAATACCGACGCCTCCTTCCGTTTCGAACGCGGACTGGATCCGAATCAGACCGTGTATGTGCTGAAACGCGCCGCCCTGCTGGTGAAGGAGCTGGCCGGCGGCGAGATTACGGGTGACGTGCAGGACTTTTATCCGGAAGAAGTTAAGCCGTATCCGGTTGACATCACGTACCGGAAGATTCACACGCTGGTCGGGAAAGAGATTCCGGCGGAAACGGTGAAACGCATCCTCGCTTCCCTGGAGATGGAGATTGTCTCCGAGACGGCCGAAGGGCTGTCGCTCCGCGTGCCGGTGTACCGGATGGATGTGCGCCGCGAAGTCGATGTGATTGAGGAGATCCTCCGGATTTACGGATATAATCATGTGGAAGTTGACGAACATCTTCGCTCGACCCTCAGCTACCGGATGCCTGCCGATCACAGCTACCGGCTGGAAAACCTGATTTCGGAACAGTTGTGCGGCGCCGGTTTTCATGAAATCATCAACAATTCGCAAACGCGGCTGGCGTATTATGACGGTCTGACGACGTATCCGGCAGCGAACGCCGTGCAGTTGCTCAATCCCCTGAGCGCCGACCTGAACGCGATGCGCCGGACGCTGCTGTTCGGCGGTCTGCAAAGCATTGCATACAATATCAATCATAAAAACCGGAACCTGCGTTTTTTTGAATTTGGCAACTGTTACACGTTCCATGCGGAGAAACAGACGCAGGAAGAGCCGTTGTCCGGCTATCGCGAGGAATACCGGCTGGGGTTGTGGATGTGTGGACGCCGCGTCGAAAACAGTTGGGCACATGCAAACGAAGACGCTTCGGTCTATGAACTGAAAGCCTGCGTGCAGCACATCCTTACGCGCTTGGGCGTCGATTGGCGAAAAATCTCCGAAAACGTGATTTCCGACGATGTATACGCCTCCGGCCTCCAGCTGAAAACCGCTTCGGGACGTCTCCCGGGCACGCTGGGCATCGTCGACCGGAAGCTGCTGAAGAGGATGGACATCGGCGAAGAGGTCTGTTACGCCGAACTGTCGTGGAACACGTTAATGGAGGAAATCCGAAACGCCCGGGTCGTTTTCTCGGAGATAGCCCGGTATCCGGAAGTGAAGCGTGACCTGGCGCTGCTGCTCGACAGGGATGTCCTTTTCCGGTCGGTCGAAAAGATCGCCTTCGAGAGCGAGCGCAAGCTGCTCAAACGGGTGGAACTCTTCGACGTATACGAAGGCGCTCATCTGCCTCCGGACAAAAAGTCGTATGCCGTCAGCTTCTATCTTCAGGACGGGAGCCGGACACTGACCGACCCCCAAATCGACCGCATCATGCAGAAGATACAGGCCGCTCTGGAGCAGAAACTGAATGCCCGGCTGAGGTGAGGCAACGGCATTTACCGAATCTTAATCTTTAAATATACAACATATGGGAAGAGCGTTTGAATATCGCAAAGCAAGAAAGTTGAAACGTTGGGGCAACATGTCCCGCGTGTTCACCAAAATAGGGAAGGAAATTACCATGGCGGTCAAGGCCGGCGGATCGGATCCCGAGACAAATCCCCGCCTGCGTATCCTGATGCAGACGGCCAAAAAGGAGAATATGCCGAAGGACAACGTGGAACGCGCCATCAAGAAAGCAACCTCGAAGGATTATGCAGACTACAGGGAAGTGAATTACGAAGGCTACGGCCCGTACGGGATTGCTGTCTTTGTGGAGACGGCCACCGACAATACGACACGCACGGTAGCCAACATCCGCAGTTATTTCAACAAGCACGGCGGTTCGCTGGGCACGAGCGGATCGCTGGAGTTTCTGTTCGAGCACAAATGCGTGTTCCACATCGCCAGGCGGGACGACATCTCCATGGACGATCTGGAACTGGAACTGATTGACTTCGGCGTGGACGAACTGGAGGAAGACGGGAACGAAATCATCCTGTACGGCGAGTTTTCGCAAAACGCCGTCATCCAAAAATACCTGGAAGATAACAACTACGAGATTACCTCCAGCGAGTTCGTGCGTATCCCCGGCGACCAGAAGGACGTGACGCCGGAACAGCGCGAAGCCATCGAAAAGTTGCTTGAAAAGATTGAGGAAGACGAAGACGTACAGAATGTTTTCCACAACATGAAGGAAATAGAAGACGACGTTTCCTGATGGCGACCCCTTCCGGGCTGTTTTCCTCTGTACGGCCGGGAAGGATTTGAACCGGACGGATGAAAGCAGAAAGTTAGAAGTTGACAGGATTTCATGTGTTTACCCCGTTTTTTTTCACAAAAAGTCGGGATATTCGAAAAAAGGTTGTACTTTTGATAGCAGATTTAGCTATACAAAAATAGAAATGGAAAAGATTGACAAATTAGACCGGCAGATACTGAGCATTATTTCAAAAAATGCACGAATGCCGTTTAAGGAAGTCGCGGAAGCTTGCGGCGTATCGCGTGCAGCCATTCATCAGCGGGTACAGCGCCTGATGGACATGCGCGTCATATTAGGTTCCGGGTATCATATCAATCCCAAAATACTGGGCTACAATACCTGTACCTATATCGGCGTAAAACTGGAACGGGGATCCATGTACAAGAACGTGGTGCCGGAACTGGAAAAGATTCAGGAAATTATAGAAATCAGTTTTACAACCGGCCCCTATTCAATGATGATAAAGCTGTATGCCCGCGACAATGAACACCTGATGGAACTGCTGAACGGGAAAATACAGGAAATTCCCGGCGTAACCGAAACCGAAACGCTCATTTCACTCCGCGAAAGCCTGAAAAGGGAAATCCCCTTCAACCTGTGAAAGGGGTATGAACCGTTTTCCTGTATTTCACCGGCGTCGTCCCGGTATACCTCTTGAAAAGGCGGTTGAAATAAGATACATTGTCAAAGGAAAGATGATAGGCAATGTCCTTCATGGACAGGTTCCCCGTAATAATCATCAGTTGCGCCTTTTCGATTTTCTTCTGGTTAATGTACTGAACGGGCGTCACGTGCATCTCCTTCCTGAACAGCCGGATGAAATGATCTTTGGAAAGACAGCAAATGTCCGTCAACTCGTCTATGTGAATGGGACAATCAATATTTTCACGGATGTAATGCAGCGTTTTCCGGATGCGATCGGTGATCCGATATTTCGGTGAAGCATGTTCGAAGAAGCGGGAAAATAACTGAAAGAGGATGCCCTGCGTCTCGAACATCACGTAAGCCGGCATACGGGAATGAAGCGTGAGGTTTTTTATCAGCGTGGAGGAATTGTCGTAATCGGACGGGTCATACTGCTTCAAGTCTCTGTCGGGATTGATTTCCAGCAGCCGCCTGACCAGCAGGAGATCCAGCGGAGTGGCCTCCCGTTCGACCGGAAAATGGTAATCCTCCAGTACCCGCCGGTTCGAAAACTGATTCTCATAAACATGGATGTAATACAGGGCGTAATAATCGTCACATTCGTAGCTGTGCAGCGTAAACGGCGGGATCAGGTACAGATGCGACGGGGTCAGTTCATGCACACAGTCTTTCACATGAAGCCTCGCCTTCCCTTCCGCAACCAGATAAATCCGTGCAAAAGGGCTGTTTACATGTTTGTAATTCCAATCGGCCTGATGAATGGCATACCCGACATTCAACAGGATAAGTTCTACAGTTTCTTTTTCCTTCATACCCGCTCTTCTATTCTCCGGTTTTCAAAAGTACAAATTAACCTGCGTTTTAGATGAGAAAAAGCAAAAAAAGCGGTAAACTTCCAATCGTTACCGTATTTTTGCTGCTGATAAACAACAAAATATATAAAGGTTATGCGATTGCTTGCCATCGACAAAATTTCCGACCCCTCCCCCGACCCCTCCCCACAAAGGGAGGGGAGGGGGAGCAGCGGCCACAACAGCTATGTAGCCAACATTCCTAAATCCTCATTTCTACCTTATTCCAATAACAAAACAACCTTAGTAGTCCCCCAATAAAAGCTTTACAGCACACCTCCAATAACGGGTAG
>JAITAY010000174.1 GCA_031283915.1 Tannerella sp. | reverse complement strand
AATAAAAGTCAGTCGGAACTCCGAAGTCATTCACCATTCATGCTTCATCATTACAGATATCCGTTTGTTTCCACCGGGCCGTACAGCAAGGCTATTTCCAGCCGTTTGACCTTCAGTTCGCCGCCCTGCGAGCGGAAAGCGACGGTGTTATAGCCCTGTTGCAGGAGAGTGACGGGGACACGATAGGCATATACCGTTTCCGTATTTTCGAGATTGTGGTCTCGGTCAAAGGAAGTCACGTATGCCGGTTCCTGTTCGTTGACCGGAGTTCCGTTTACATTGACGGCGAGCAGTTCCGGTCGGTCGGTACGGATGAATAATACTGCTTCCTCCGGCAGATCCTCCGGCAAGGGGTCGGCCACGTACAGATCTGCCCTGGACTGTTCGGCCGCAGAGACAGACAGCGGCAACGGCGTATCCGGACGGTAACCGTAGGCGGCGGCAGCGCCGTCGTCAATCGCAAATATCTTGTTGCGTCGTCGAAGCGTCTCCGGCGAACCAAGTTCATGAAGCAGCGGTTCGATGGTACGGCGGCACAAGCTCCCCTGCGACAGTGTTTCGTCATAGGCTCCCCCGATGAAATGGTTAAAAAGGTAGATGCCATCGCCGCCCTGGGCGTAGATGTGCGCAGCCATACCCCGGCGCATTCCGTGGGAATACGTTTCGCGCGGCCGGTATCCCCCGTCGTCCACAGTCGCATAGATCGGTATCCGGTCATTCTCCAGTTGACTGCGGAACTTCGCCACCGGCATAGCGGGATGTCCGCACCAGTGGACGCCGATGTTCACGATGTCCACCAGTCCGAGCCGAACCCATTCCTTAACGTCCAGTCCCTTCTGCATACAACAGTCCATATCGACCGGCACACGCACGGAGAGCAGTATGTTCCGGCCGGTGCGCGCCGACACCTTATCCACTTCCTGCCGTACCGTACGGATCAATTCCGTCATCAGGGGCGCATGTTTCAAGCCTTCCTGCTGTTTGAAATAGACGATGAAACGCATAAAATCGAGGTCGAAGCCGTCCAGCAGGTGTCCATATTTATCCAACTGTTCGGCGATGATGCCTGTCTTGAAGGCACGTACTTCGGGATGAGCGAAGTCGAAGGCTCCTTCGCTGTGCCAGCCAATGTCTTCGTTGATCCAGTATTCGGGATGATTCGCCCAGAAATCGCAATAACTGAGTGGCGACTGGTCGGGGGCGTTGAAATGGAGGTCGTTCATCCGGTAGGAGATGAATGTCTCCAGATGCTTCTCCCGCGCCCGCTGCAATACAGCCGTAATGACATCCGTCCCCTCCCGTTCCACGTTCAGGTAGTTCCGGTAATAGACCCCGACGTTTTCCGGGTCTTCACTAGTTGCGTCAACGGTCATGCCGGGCGCCTCCTCGCCGATGATCCGCGTCCAGGCCGAGCGGTAGTAAAGGTTATGAGCGCCGCTGCACATCATGAAGGTAGTGATCTGCGTGCCGGCATACGCATCCACGTAGGCATTGACATCGGCCAGCGAGAGCGGCCGGCGGTTGAACATAAAATTACCCAGCAGATCGGTACCGTCGCAGTTAAAAATCAACCGCGACCGGCGCACGGCCTGTTCCTGATGACAACCTGCAAGGAAAAGCATACTCCCCGCAACAAACAAAAATTTAATCTTTCTCCAATAATACACCACAGATGGATGTCCCGTTTGATTCATTGAAATATATTTTAAAAATAAACGGCCAAAAATACGCATTATTTCTCTGTCTGTACGTCATGAGCCGGAAATTATATTCGCTGAATGACTACATTTTTCCGTTTGCAGGCCATCGAACCCTTCCCTTCGGAGCACACAGAGGAAAAAAATCTTCGTGTGTTCCATGTCTTTGTGCCGTTCCTGCGTGTATTTCCCGTGGTTTTACTTCGGTTAAAGACGGATAGCGCCTCAAAAAAAGAGTTAGCCATGCTCACGGAATTTCTAATATCTTCTTTATATTTCAAAATCCAAATGTATACAGATTTTAATTCTCTATTCGACCTTTTGTCATTACACTGAGAAAAAATCGTCGAACATGGTATACCCCAGCAATACGTCTACATGGTGCCTGTCGATGAACATTTTGTCGTAGTTCGGCGAGTTTTCCGCTAACCCGTTCAAATGTTTCCGGATATTATAACGTCCAGTTGCAGAATTGGGAGGAGCCGAAATATTGTATCTTTGCTGCATCAAAACAGAAATGAACCATGTCAAAGAAAAACGATACAGGTAAAGCCGGCGAAACCGTTGCATGTTCCTATTTGCAGGGATGCGGTTACACGATTTTACAGACCAACTGGCGGTTTCACCGTTATGAACTGGATATTGTGGCCACCGACGGCCGGGAATTGGTAGTTGTGGAAGTGAAAACACGTGCGGTGGATTATCTGGTCTCGCCTGAAAAATCCGTCGGACGTTCCAAAATCCAGCGGATTGCCGCGGCGGCGGATGCATACGTTCAAAAATACGATGTAACGCTTCCCGTCCGCTTCGATGTCATAAGCCTGACGCAAAACGGACAGATTTGCAGGGTATTCGAACATATCCAGGATGCTTTTTTTGCACCTGTAAACGGATGACAACTAATTTCGGAACGAGAATGAGCACAACAGATTTTGAATTTCCTCCGGTGATTTATCTGGAAGAAACCGATTCCACGAATCGGGAGATGCGTACACGGGCGGCGGGTGAGTTGACGAGCGAAAGTGTCGTTATGGCTGGTTTCCAGACAGCCGGACGCGGACAGTCCGGCGCAAGCTGGGAATCGGAAGCCGGTCGGAACCTGACATGCAGTCTCCTGTATTGCCCTGTCCAGTTGTCGGCCGCACAGTCTTTTGTTCTTGCCGAGATGGCGGCTTTAAGCGTTAAGCATATATTAGACAGGCATGTACTGGCCGTTACCGTCAAATGGCCGAACGATCTTTACTGGATGTCCGGAAAAGTCGGCGGCATCCTGATCGAAAACGAGATTGATGGAGACCGGATTACCCGTTCCATTATCGGTATCGGCCTGAACTTAAACCAGAAAAGCTTCCATAGCGATGCCCCGAATCCGCTGTCGCTGTCGCAGATCACCGGCCTCAGATATGACCCAAAAGATATGCTTAAACAATTGCGCGTCGAATTTCATCAACTTGTCGAGCTGTTGGAATCGGACGGACAAGAGAAGATTCACCGGGAATATGTGAAGGCTCAATACCGGAAAAACGGGTTTTATCTCTACGAAGATGCCGGCGGACGTTTTGAAGCCCGTCTCAGGGAGATTGAACCCTCCGGCCACCTGCTTCTCGAACGCAGGGATGGCGCCGTATCCCGTTACGCATTCAAGGAAGTCCGCCATGTTTAGATTCAAAAATTGACTACCTTTGCCATACAAAACAACCGAAATATGAATAAATACAATCGTATTCTGCTGAAATTAAGCGGCGAGTCACTGGCGGGCGAAAAACAGTACGGGATTGACGAAGTGTGTCTCCGTGAATACGCCTTGCAAATCAAGGAAGTCGCTGAAAGAGGGGTTCAAATCGGGATTGTCATAGGCGGAGGAAATATTTTCCGCGGATTGAGCGGCGCATCCAAAGGTTTTGACCGTGTCAGGGGCGATCAGATGGGCATGTTGGCAACGGTGATTAACAGCCTGGCGCTCCACTCGGCGTTGGACGCCGCAGGGGTGAAATCGACCGTATTGACGGCCATCCGTATGGAACCGGTCGGCGAATATTACAGCAAATGGCGCGCTATCGAGCGGTTGCAACAGGGGCATGTCGTGATGATCGCCGGCGGTACGGGGAATCCGTTTTTCACGACCGACACGGCGGCCTGTCTGCGTGCCATCGAAATGGATGCCGATGTGATTCTGAAAGGCACTCGCGTGGACGGTATCTATACGGCCGACCCGGAAAAGAATCCCGCCGCAGTGAAATATGAAGAAATCACATTCGACGAGATCTATGCCGGAGGATTGAAAGTAATGGATTTGACAGCGATTACGCTCTGTAAAGACAACCATATGCCACTCATTGTATTTGATATGGATACAGCCGGCAATCTGCAGAAGGTGATAAATGGCGAACCGGTCGGGACAAAAGTAATGCGGTGATTATACGTGACACAACAGGGTTTTGAGCATGAATACAGTCCTTCAAAGATTGGCAGCGTCTTAAATTATCGGGATTATTTTGTGTTTTTGCAAAAAAAGTAAATGATGGTACACACAAAAGAAATTCTATTTTCGATTTGAATATCGCTATAATGCGTGGAAAGGCGGTACAAAAGAGAAAATAATAGAAATCGTTTTGCCGACCAGCCTAACGCCTTTTGTTCTTCTTCTTTGAGCCGCTCCCTAACGGGGAACAGGGAAAAGGGATACCCGTTTTTCTATTGATATGATTCCCCCTGCGGGGAAGATATGCACCTGCACAAAATCATACCGCGTAAAGTATAATATCAACGGATTACTCAATGCCCGGGATGTGACGGATGTGATAGCACATGAATGTGCAAGTGTGAACGCCGAATCGACGAAGAAAATGTATCGGGCGGCACTGGAAAAACATCCGCAAGCCAAGTCCATTTATATCATCTCCGATAACGCAAGATACTACCGGAACAAAGAGCTAAACAGATGGCTGGAAGGAACTAAAATCAAACAAATATTCCTCCCGCCCTACTCGCCTAACCTCAATCTGATAGAACGGCTTTGGCGGTTTTTACGAAAAAAAGTGATCAATACGCATTTCTACAGAACAAAAGACCTGTTCAAAGAGGCGGTCAGGAACTTTTTTGAAACTATTTCGAACTATAAGACTGAGTTGGAATCTTTGCTAACGCTCAATTTTAAATTGTGTAATTCGCATTCCATTTCTTTTTGAGTATAAACTGTAAATACACAACTTCTCTATAATATGAGAAAATATATATCGTTAATTATCAACCGATTTTTCGGCAATTATCCTAATAAATATTTAGGATTGATTGCGGATAATCATAAAAATAAAACTGTTGTAAATCATTCTATCAACAAACTAAAACCGGCTAATTTTCTTGTTTGTCGGTCAGTAGTGATTCCCCAATATTCTGAAATAGCTTTTGTTGATACGTTTATATTCAACATCAGGATACAGGTTACCTGGATGCAGTCCGAACTGCTTACGTTACGCTGAACTAATATAGCAACTCGGATATCTCTTCTTGTGTCAAATCTATTTGCATGATTGCTAAAGTCTGTATTTTATCCCTCTTTTGCAAATCGATTACTTTTAAGTATAACAATTTATCTTACCGGACAGCCGTGATTTTGTGACAGTACTTCAAAAAAAGATTAACCCACGCAAATATACTTTTCTGTTCTAACGAAAACGATTATCTTTGCGGCAATTTTTTAAGTAACGGCAATATTTTTGCAAGGGATTGAAGCGTAATGAGTCATCAATTTATTGAATATAATATATTTGACCTGTCGGAGATAAACAGGGAGGTGTTGAAGGAATGGCAGGAAGGCGACATCTTCCGAAAAAGCATAGCCACCCGTGAAGGCCGTCCTTCGTTCGTGTTCTACGAAGGTCCCCCGTCGGCCAACGGTATGCCGGGGATTCATCACGTGATTGCACGTACTATCAAGGATATATTTTGCCGCTACAAGACTATGAAGGGCTTTCAGGTCAAGCGTAAGGCCGGTTGGGATACGCACGGCCTGCCTGTGGAACTGGGAGTGGAAAAAGCCCTTGGTATTACGAAGGAAGACATCGGAAAGACAATTTCGGTGGCCGACTATAACGCCGCCTGTCGGAAAGACGTGATGAAATATACCCGCGAATGGGAGGAACTGACGCAACAAATGGGATATTGGGTTGACATGGAGCACCCTTATGTCACATACGAAAGCCGTTACATCGAAACCCTGTGGTATCTGCTGAAGAAACTCTACCAGAAAGGATTGCTCTATAAGGGATATACGATACAGCCTTATTCCCCGGCAGCCGGGACGGGACTGAGTACGCACGAACTGAACCAGCCGGGCTGTTATCGCGACGTGAAGGATACGAGCATGGTAGCCATGTTCAAAATCAAGCACCCCAAGCCGGAAATGACAGCATGGGGCGATGCTTATTTTATCGCCTGGACAACGACGCCCTGGACACTCCCGTCCAACACGGCGCTCTGCGTCGGACCGAACATCCGCTATGTTGCCGTAAAGACGTATAATCCCAGCACGGGCAAGCCTGTAACGCTCATCCTGGCTAAAGACCGGATAGAGGCACACTTCAACTCGAAAGCCGGAGGACAAGCGTTGGAGGATTACAGGCTGGGCGACAAAAGGCTTCCATACCAAATCGTCGATACGGAATATGCCGGCGCGGAGTTGGTCGGCATGGAATACGAACAGTTGATTCCCTGGTTCAATCCCGGCGAAGGCGCTTTCCGCGTAATTTCCGGCGACTTTGTGACGACGGAAGACGGTACGGGAATTGTGCACATCGCACCAACGTTTGGCGCTGACGACATGCGTGTATCCAGAAACTTCGGCGTACCGCCGGTGCTACTGCTCGACAGGCAAGGTAACCTTCGTCCGGCCGTCGATCTGAAGGGATGCTATTTCCGGCTGGAAGACCTGGATGAAGCCTATGTCGCGTCGAACGTCAATGTGGAACTCTACAAACCCTATGCCGGCCGTTTTGTCAAGAATGAATACGACCCCGCATCGACGGAAGGAAGCGCCACGCTGGACATAGATCTCTGTGTCATGCTGAAACAGCAGGGACTGGCCTTCAAAATAGAAAAGTATACGCACAATTATCCGCACTGCTGGCGGACGGACAAGCCGATATTGTATTACCCGCTGGACAGTTGGTTTATCCGGACGACAGCCTGTCGCGAACGGATGATGGCGCTGAACGATACCATCCAGTGGAAACCGCAAAGCACCGGTACCGGCCGTTTCGGCAAATGGCTGGAAAACCTCCAGGACTGGAACCTGAGCCGCAGTCGCTACTGGGGTACGCCGTTGCCCGTCTGGCGGACGGATGACGGGGCGGAAGAGATATGCATCGGTTCCGTAGAAGAGTTATACAATGAAATCGAAAAAGCGGTAGCCGCCGGATTCATGGAAAGCAATCCCTACAGGGAGAAAGGTTTCCGGCCGGGTGACTATTCCGCTGAGAACTATCAGAAAATTGACTTGCACCGTCCCTGTGTAGACGAGATGGTACTCGTCTCCGCTACCGGCCGTCCCATGAAGCGAGAAACGGACTTGATTGACGTCTGGTTTGATTCGGGTTCCATGCCTTATGCACAGATACATTATCCGTTCAGCGAAAAAAGCCTGGGTACGGGCTTTCCGGCCGACTTTATCGCGGAAGGCGTCGACCAGACACGCGGCTGGTTTTTCACTTTGCATGCCATTGCCGCCATGGTCTTCGACAGTGTTTCGTTCAAGACAGTCGTGTCCAACGGGCTGGTACTGGACAGGAAGGGCAACAAGATGTCCAAACGTCTGGGCAACGCCGTCGACCCGTTCGCGACCATTGAGCAGTACGGTTCGGACGCTCTGCGCTGGTACATGATTACCAACGCATCGCCGTGGGACAATATCAAGTTTGATGTTGAAGGCATCGAAGAAGTGCGTCGCAAGTTTTTCTGTACATTATATAATACGTATTCTTTCTTCGCGCTTTATGCCAACGTGGACGGGTTTACGGGTCGGGAGGCGGAAGGCGCACAGGAAGACCGTCCGGAGATTGACCGCTGGATTCTGTCCCTGCTTCATTCGCTGGTAAAAAACGTGGACGAATATTACGAAACCTATGAACCAACCCGTGCCGGACGCGCCATTTCCGATTTCGTCAACGACCACCTGAGTAACTGGTATGTCCGGTTGAACCGCCGCCGTTTCTGGGGTGGCGGCATGACGACCGACAAACTCTCCGCCTATCAGACGCTGTATGCCTGTCTGGAAACCGTCAGCAAGCTGATTGCGCCGATTGCACCGTTCTATGCCGACCGGCTCTATCGTGATTTGATGCAGACCTCGGGACGTGAACAGGCGGAATCCGTACATCTGGCCGACTTCCCTGCGTATCGGGCAGAGGCTGTCGATTCCCTGCTGGAGGAGCGAATGCAACTGGCGCAGACCGTCTCGTCCATGGTGCTGGCGCTTCGCCGGAAAGTCGGTATCAAAGTGCGGCAGCCGCTGCAAACCGTCATGATACCCGCCACGGACGCACGCCAAATGGAGGCTGTCGAGGCTGTGAAGAATTTGATATTGAATGAAGTTAACGTAAAGTCCCTGCAATTTGTGGAGGATACGGGCGACATGCTGGTGAAAAAAATCAAACCCGACTTCAAGAAGTTAGGTCCGCGGTACGGAAAAATCATGAAGCCGTTGGCTACAGCCATCCGCTCCATGAGCCGGCAGGCAATCGCGACATTAGAGAACAACGGTGAATTTGTGTTCACCATTGACGGGCAGCAAGCGGTGATTAAGCTGTCGGATGTGGAGGTCATCTCCGAAGACATCCCCGGCTGGCTGGTGGCCAACGAAGGCACGCTGACGATTGCGCTGGATATTACGGTGACCGACGAACTGAGCCGGGAAGGGCTGGCACGCGAATTGGTGAACCGCATCCAGAACCTGCGCAAAAGCAGCGGTTTCGAGATTACGGACAAAATCCGCGTCGTCATTCGCTCGTCCAAAGAAACGGATGCGGCGCTGGAAACGCACCGGGAATACATCGCCAACCAGGTGCTGGCGGTTTCTATCGAAGTGACCGGTGATGAATTGCCGGACGGGACGGCGTTCGACATGGACGGATTCCATGTGCACATCAAAATAGAGAAAGCAAGATAACATCCTGGATTTCGTCGTATATTCGAGACTGAAAACAGGAGGAAGTATAACCTATATAATATAATAAATTGAATTATGGCAGAGAAAACAAAATATTCGGATGCGGAACTGGAAGAATTTCGGGAAATCATCCTGAGAAAGTTGGATAAGGCAAAGAAGGATTATGATTTGTTGAGGAGCGGACTGACCAATTTGGACGGGAACGATGTTTCCGATACGTCGCCCACATTCAAGGTACTGGAAGAAGGTGCTGCTACCTTGTCGAAGGAAGAGGCCGGCCGTCTGGCACAGCGTCAGATGAAATTCATCCAGAGTTTGCAAGCTGCGCTGATCCGGATTGAAAACAAGACCTACGGCGTCTGTCGCGAGACGGGAAAATTGATTTCCAAGGAACGGCTGCGTGCGGTGCCTCATGCGACGCTGAGCATCGAAGCAAAACAGAGTATGGCGAAATAATCCGGTCAAAAAAGCAGCAACATTATGCGATCAAGATACAGGAAAACATGGGGAGCGGTGGCCATTGCCGCCCTGCTCCTCATCCTTGACCAGAGCCTGAAGATTTGGGTGAAAACGCACATGCAACTGCATGAAAGCATCCACATCTTTTCATGGTTTCAGATTTACTTTACGGAAAATCCCGGCATGGCATTTGGGATGGAATTGCTGGACAAGCGGATGCTGTCCGTATTCCGGATTGTGGCCGTGATGGCCATCGGATATTACATCTTCCGGCTGATACACCGGAATGTTTCATTCGGATACATTGCCTCTATCGCCCTGATTTTTGCCGGAGCGATGGGGAACATCATCGACTGCCTGTTCTACGGTATGATTTTCAACCACAGTTACGGCCAGCTCGCCGCCTTCCTGCCTGAAAGCGGCGGCTACGCGACCTTTCTGCATGGGAAAGTTGTGGACATGCTCTATTTTCCCCTGATACAGACACATTATCCGAAATGGTTCCCGTTATGGGGCGGAGAGAAGTTCATTTTCTTCCGTCCGATTTTCAACCTCGCCGATTCGGCTATCTGCGTCGGTACAGCCATTGTGTTACTGTTCTACCGCCGCCTGCTTTCCGACAGTTTCTCGAAATAAACCGTTTCGCTCCATGTCGAAGATTTCTCTCGATACGTGCATCAGCCGGGGAGCCGTATTCATGGTTGCAGTCATTCTCTTCGCCTGCGGCCGGACACCCGACGGAATCATTCCCGAAAAAAAAATGCAGAAAGTGACGATCGACATGCAGTTGGCAGAAGCAATGATCAACATGGATCCGGCATCTTATCCGACGTCCGCCGAACGGCGGACGTTGTATCAGACCGTATTCAGGAAACATCAACTCACGGAAGCCGAATACGACAGCTCCATGATCTGGTACGGAAAACATCTGGATCAATACATGCGAATATGTAATTTAGCGCTGGCAGACATCAAAGCGCAGATGGACGCCGTCGGAGATATCAAGCCTGACATCGCTCCGACATCGAATGCCGATTCGCTGGACATCTGGATTTTCCGGAAATATTATGAATTTTCGCCGCTATCGCTTTCCAACCGGGTAATTTTCGACCTTCAGCCGGACGAGCCTTATTCGTCCGGGAGCGCCTTTGTCCTGAGATGGCAGGTGTGGGGTCTCACGCCGAACATGAAGAAGCCTGTAGAGGCACATCTCAAGGCGTATCAGGGCGATACGGCAGTTACCGTAAAAAGCACGGTCGGTCGGGACGGCCCCCATGAGATTTATCTGAAAACCATTCCCGCCAAGCGGGTGAACCGGGTGTACGGATATATCCGGTTAAATACGGCAGATACGGCTTTCCACAAAATCTATCTGGATGATTTCAGCCTGATGAAATACCGTTACGGCTCGCCGGCCATTGCAGCCCTGGATTCCATCCACACGACCGGATCGGTCGAGAATTGAGAATGAGAAGTTGTGAGTTTGGTAAGCAAGGCCATAAAAACAGACATTATTATCAACCAATGAATATCGAGGAATTAAGAACACATTGTCTTTCGATTAAAGGCGCTGAAGAATGTATGCCTTTCGACGAAAATACTTTGGTTTACAAGGTAATGAATAAGATGTTTGCTTATTTTTCTCTTGCGCCCAAAGAAGGCGATTTTTTCGTCAATATGAAATGCGAACCCGAAAAATCGGTACAACTGAGGGAATATTATGAAGGAATAACACCTGGTTATCATTCCGACAAAAAACACTGGATTTCGGTTTACATTCAAAGCGATGTTCCGGACAGGTTAATTGAAGAATTGATTGAACATTCGGTGGAAGAAGT
>JAITAY010000102.1 GCA_031283915.1 Tannerella sp. | reverse complement strand
GAGCGAAGGTATCTCCAAGTATTTGGGCAATAACTGCAAAGGATATTGGGGTCTACTATCAAGCCGGCAGCTTAGGCACTGTAAAGAAATAACTGATACATTTTAATTGTGTAGAAAACAAAAAAAGAATTACCTCTGTGCCCAAAAATATTAATGCAAAAAGAAGAAGAAATAAAGGCATCTTACGAGAGAATAGCGCCCTTTTTAGATGAGAGGACAAAGCGATTGTATATAAGCCAATGAAGTCTTACGCATAGGTAGAGGAGGTAAAATATTGGTCAGTAAAGCTCTTGGATCAGGTCGAGTACGCATAAATGAAGGCATAAAAGAGTTGGAATATAAATCAGAGCATGTTGCCTCTTCGGGCAAAGTAAGACGTAGCGGCGGTGGTCGCCGTCCAATTTCAGAAAATTATCCGGAATTGAGGACAAAACTGGAAGAAATAGTGTCTCCCCATACGCGAGGCGATCCGGAAAATCCTCTATGCCGGTGTAGCAAAAGTCTTCGTAAAATACAACAGTCATTGAAAGATAATCATATTACAGTCAGTCATGTAACGATAGAAAAGATGCTTCAAACAATGGGTTACAGTTTACAGTCCAATCGAAAGACCGACGAAGGGGCCTCAGAAGAAGATAGAGATAAGCAGTTTTGTCATATAAATCAAAAGTCAAAAGAATTTATGGATAATAACCAGCCTGTCATTTCAGTGGATTGCAAAAAGAAAGAATTAACAGGTAATTATAGTACTGATGCATTAAATATTTAAAATTTATTAATGAGAATGATATTTCTTTGATTTTCTTGAATTTATAAACTGCAAAATTATAATTCTCAAATCAAATCGTAAAACCAAAAAATGCTCATAATGTATTAAATGTCAATTAAATACAAAAATATTTTTAATTTTAGTGCATCACTACTAATATATCTCCATAAATGTATCGGTTATTTCTTTATACTGCCTAAGGGCGATCAAACGTGCTTCCAAATCTCCATCCGCCTTTTTGGTATATTCCCGTTCTGCCGGTTTATCTTCCAGTGCTGAATCAAGGCCATTTTCGACAAAGCGCTTTTTTATACGTTCAACCATCCGTTCGCCGAATCTTAAAAACGCACTTATTTCCTTATTGCTACGCTTGACGGATGCACAAAAAGGACCCTCATCGGCATTTAATAATACAATGCATGAAGCAACTTTCGCGAAGACTGTTTGCCCTTTTTAGTCAACGCAGTAAGATTTTCTTGCTCTTCTTGTGTTAGTGTTACTCGATACAATACTTTCCCCATTGGTTTTTCTCGCAAAGATATAAAATAATACCATTATATTAAACTTGACATGACACTAGTTATCGTAAAGATGTACATAAATGTTGATTTACTTTTGTATTGTCGTACTGATTCATTGATTTACTGATTCACTGTCGTACTGACTTACCACCTCATTCCCCGCCGCTTCTTCTTTTTCGTTTGTGTTTGCCGTTGCAATGCTGCTTCGTCTGCATCGTAATCCGATGTCGGCGTCGGAACGTCGAGCAGCCCGCCAATAATGCCTGTTGCTGTTTCGAGAGCGGTCGATTGATTTTGAGGCGCAAATTGCTTTTGCTCAAAATGTTTAGGATTCGGCATCTTGCCGTCGATGTTTTGTCCGTAATGCAGGAACAATGAGCGAAGCCCGAACTCTTTGCCGATTTCCGATGCCTTGAACGTTTCGCTACCGAAATGAAAACGAATACCGTAGATTTTGTCCTGTTTGTTTCGCACAAGCTCAACGGTAACGCCTTGACGTTTTAGAGCATCTATAAATTTTTTTGCCGTTTTGTTGTTTGTGTTTCTAAATTCCTTATATGCAATGTCTTGTAACTGTTTCTTTGCCTCGTATCGTTTCGGCATGGTTTTCTGTTTCTGATGTTCTTTCGCTCTATACACTTCATTTGCAATGGTTAATCCCATTTCTCGACTTAATTCTTCGGCTGCTTTTGCGGCTCGATTGCTGACGAAATCCGTTTGATAAACTTTTCCGTCAATGTCTATTCGAAATGTGACGGGGTTTATGCCGGTTAAGCGTCGAATTTCTTCTGTTTTGTAATTTTTAGGGTTTTCGTATTTCATGATACAAAGTTACAGCATTTTTTAGTTTCGCAAGAAGTCTAATGGTGAATCCGCTATCCGGCCATGCCTCCGCGGGGCTTTAGCCCCATTCCTCCGATGGCCGTCAGTTTTAACTGACGGAAAAGAGGGCGGAGAAGAAGGCCATCAAACTTTGAGCGGTTCCCGGCAAAGTTTGCCGAATGCCCGGCAAAGCTTGCCGGACTCCGGACAGGATGATGTTTTGCTTAATGTTGTTCAGTCCCGCGAGGCACACGGGAAAGGTCGCGACCGTTTGAAGCGCACCTTTACACGCCGTTTGAAGTTCAATTTCAGTACCGGTAATGTTCCGCCTTGTAGGGGCCTTTCACCGGTACGCCGAGGTAATCGGCTTGTTCCTGCGTCAGCGCGGTCAGCTTGACGCCGATACGTTCGAGATGCAGACGGGCGACTTCTTCGTCCAGGTACTTGGGCAGACGGTATACGCCAATCTGGTAGTCTTTCTGCCACAGGTCTATCTGCGCCAGCGTCTGGTTGGTAAAGGAATTGCTCATCACGAACGAGGGATGACCGGTAGCGCAGCCGAGGTTGACCAGACGTCCTTCGGCCAGCAGGAAAATCGAATGACCGTCGGGGAAGGTATACTTGTCTACCTGCGGTTTGATATTCACATGTTGTATTCCGGGGAAACCGACTAACTTCTCCACTTGAATCTCATTGTCGAAGTGGCCGATGTTGCAGACAATAGCCTGATCGCGCATGACTTTCATGTGGTCGATGGTGATGATGTTGCAGTTGCCGGTAGCGGTGACGAAGATGTTTCCTTCCTTCACGGCTTCTTCCATCACGGTCACTTCAAACCCTTCCATGGCGGCCTGCAGGGCGCAGATGGGGTCAATCTCCGTGACCATCACGCGGGCGCCGTAGGAGCGCATCGAGTGTGCACAGCCCTTGCCCACATCGCCGTATCCGGCTATGACCACCACCTTGCCGGCAATCATCACGTCCGTTGCCCGTTTGATACCGTCGGACAGCGATTCGCGACAGCCGTACAGGTTATCGAATTTCGACTTGGTTACGGAATCGTTCACGTTGATGGCCGGCACCAGCAGTTCGCCGCGTTCCATCATCTGGTAGAGGCGGTGTACGCCGGTCGTCGTTTCTTCCGAAATCCCGCGCATACCGGTCTGCATCCGGTGCCAGCGCTGCGGGTCTTCCTTCAGGATTTCTTTCAACCTGTCCAGGATGACTTGCTCTTCGAGGGTGTGCCCCTGACGGTCGAGGGTCGAGGGGTCGTTTTCCGCCTTGTACCCCCAGTGAAACAGCAGGGAGGCGTCGCCCCCGTCGTCCACAATCAGGTTGGGGCCTTCGCCGCCGGGAAAACGCAAGGCCTGGTCGGTGCACCACCAGTATGCTTCGAGACTCTCGCCTTTCCATGCGAATACGGGTATGCCCGCCGCCGCAATAGCCGCTGCCGCGTGGTCTTGCGTTGAAAAGATGTTGCAGCTCGCCCAGCGCACCTCGGCGCCCAGCGCAACCAGCGTTTCTATGAGTACGGCCGTCTGGACGGTCATGTGCAGCGAGCCGGTGATCCGCGCCCCCTTGAGCGGTTGCTGACCGGCATATTTCCTGCGCAAGGCCATGAGTCCGGGCATTTCGTGTTCGGCGATTTCGATTTCCTTGCGTCCGAAACCGGCTAATTGAATATCTGCCACTTTGTAGGGCAATTGATTTGAAAATGATTGTGACATATTTTTTTCTCTTTTTATTGGGACGCAAAGATATAAAAAATACCTTTGCATCCGGAATATGGAGTCAGTCATTTTATACTGCATGTGGTATTATTTTATGAAGAAAGGGGTAGTTAGTAGAGGGCGGTTGGCAGGCAAGCGGTGTTCGGAGGGAAAGGACTAAAAGCGAGGTTTGAGCGGAACGCTTTTCCACTAATCATTTATCATTAGATACATAGCATTATGAGATATTTTTTTCTATTTGTGTCCCTATGGACGCTTGTCGCTCTGCGCGGCACCACCCCTCGGGTGTTGGGGACAAGCGTGCCGGAAATACCGGATCAGACAAACGGTTGGCCTGCCATAAGGAAAGCGTTTTGCCGTCTGATGGAAGCGCCTGACCGGACGAAGGAGGGGAGGAAGCGGCTGAAATGATGTTGGAGCGAACAGTCAACGGAGGCGACCTGGGTACCATCATTCTCCGCCGCAGCCCGCGTGCCATGCGCTATTCGCTGCGCGTCAAGGACGGACAGGTCATCGGGACCATGCCGCAACAGGGCAGTGAGCGTGAATTGCTTGCGTTTATCGACAGGCAGCGGCAACGGTTGCTGCGGATGTTGCACCACAGTCCGAAACGGTTGCCGTGGAACGAATCGACGGACGTGCAGACCTACACCTTCCGGGTACATGTGTTCCGTACTGCGCGGTCGAATTTCTACGCGAACCTGCGCGACGGCGTACTATATGTCGCCTGTCCGGAGGAAACCGATTTTGAACGTGAAGAGGTACAGCAGCTGCTTCAGGCGCTGTTTGAAAAAGCGCTCCGTCACGAAGCGCGACGGACGCTCCCCCTTCGCCTGCAAATGCTGGCGGTGCGTCATTCGTTTCATTATACCGGCGTGACCGTCCGCAACACGCAATCCCGCTGGGGCAGTTGCTCGTCTCAAAAACGCATCAACCTCTCGCTTTCGCTGATGCTGTTACCGGAACACCTGATTGATTATGTTCTGCTGCATGAGTTGTGCCACACGGTCGAAATGAATCACGGCGAACGATTCTGGCAACTGATGGACAAAGTCACCGGGCACCGGGCACAGATGCTCCGCCGGGAACTGAAAAAATATCAGATGCTGCCGGTGAGTAAATGAAGCAAACGGGTGTTTTTCCGAATGCCGGTGGAGGCAGAACGAAAACGGGAAGAGTGGAAAGTGGATTCCACGTGTAGTGCTGTTCGAAGCCACCTGGCTGAAATATTTCAAAGGGACGGCGTTCGTACCC
>JAITAY010000099.1 GCA_031283915.1 Tannerella sp. | reverse complement strand
TGATTATGAAAAAGGCTAAAATCATTATTTTATGTATCATTGTTCATGTTGGCGGAATGTATGCACAGATGGAGCACAGGTCGGGTTTGCTTCTTGGTGGTGGTCGAATATCTTCCACGCATGACGAGCAGGTGAAATTTGACGTTATCAGAGACAAGGCTGATGTAAATCCTCTGTTTGACGCCGAGGCAGGATATCGTTTGAGGCTGCAACCCAAAGACCGGAAATTCTTTGTGGATCTGGATTTGCTGGCGGGTTTGCGAATGATTAAAACAGCGTATTACCAGAATTGGTTTGATCCGGAAACGCCCCTGATAAGAGGTCATAGGACTTCACAAATCACTCATGGCTATATCCGGTTTTCCTTTAACCCAACGTTCAATTATAATTTCTTTGACGGCTGGTATGCCGGCGTGGGGGTAGAGCCGACGTTTTACACGGCTTCTCCCGGCAGTATAAGCGGCAGCGGTGGCAAGGAAGAAGGGATTGACCGGCACCGGAAATTTTCCGGTTTCGACGTGCCGCTGACGGCCAGGCTGGGTTATGACTTCAAGTATATGGATGTGGCGTTCGGCTACAAGTACGGTCTGCGCAACGTATTGGCGCCGGTCTATTTCGATAGCGGGAAAGTGAATGCCTGGCAGTTGCAGGTGTTTATCCCGTTTTAGGCCGACTTGCAAGTTTTGTGCATGCCCGTCAGCATAAAAAAGAGCATCCGCCCACGCGCTTTCTTGCCCTCCTTTTTATCCGTCAGTTTTAACTCAATGTCATCAAGTTAAGCGCTAAAAGGCTGTAGTAGAGCATCCCGCCAGGGATGCCTCGCTCGGTAGAATTTTTACGACGTCTCTATCTGCATCCCGTTAGGGATGCATCCTTAACAGGATGCGATATAGGGTTATACCGGTTTATCTACCGAGCGATGCATCCCTGACGGGATGCCGGAAACAAAATCTTAACTTGATGACATTGAGTTTGAACTGACGGGCAAGAAGGCGTGTGGGCGGATGCCCTTTTCTATGCTGACGGGCAATGCACAAAACTGTACCGCGCGCAGTATAGCTACTAACTACCTGTTGTTGCGCAAAATCTTCCCGCGCAGTATCACTGTGTCGCGAAACAGTTAGCAATGTTGCTAAGCGACGCTTAGTAACGTTACTAAACGACGTTCGGGAACGGGGAATAAAAAAGTATCACCGTAAATGAAAATCGGGCAGTCAAAGTCTCGTCAGGGAGAGCATATCGGTAGCCCGGGATGAAATCCCGGAGAAAACATACTTCATCCTGAGGATGGCAAAAAACATCTCCCGTAGGTTGGGATGGTTTATTGCCGGACAGCTCCTAAGCTGCGGGGAAGCTTGCTGTTATTGCGGTGGTGGAGACGCTCAGCCGTGTGTCTCTACGTTTCTCCGGAGATTACTCTTTTACACCGCACATGGTATCATGTATATAAGACTTTACAATAAGGTTGATATAATCGCCCTTATTTTATATTCAACAATTCCTTCGCGTTCGCCACGGAGGCGTCCGTCAGCGTGGCGCCGCTCAACATGCGGGCGATTTCGTGTACCCGTTCCGCTTCGTCCAGCCGGCGGATACGGGTAAACGTGCGTTCGTCTGTTTCTTCCTTGTAGACGAAGTAATGCGCCTTGCCTTTGGCGGCGATCTGGGGGAGGTGCGTGATGGCAATCACCTGCATGTTCCGCCCCAGTTCCTGCATGATGTTGGCCATCCGGTCGGCAATGTCGCCGGATGTTCCCGTATCAATTTCGTCAAAGATAATCGCGGGCAGGGCGGCAAATCCGGCAATCATCGCCTTGACACAGAGCATCAGACGGGAGATTTCGCCGCCGGAGGCCGTTTGCGCGACCGGCTTCAGCGGCTCATTCCTGTTGGCCGAGAAGAGGAACGCGATTTCGTCCGCGCCGTCTGCGGTCGGTCGCGGTTTGGCGGTAAACTCAATCCGGAAACGGGTGTTGGGCATACCCAGTTGCATCATCCGCTGAACCAACTGCTGTTCGACAGACTTGGCGGCTTTCTTCCGCAATGCGCTGATTTCGGCAGCCTGCACCGTCAGACGTTGAAAGACCTCCGCCTGTTGCTTTGTCAGCGAGACGATTTCTTCATCATACGAATCAATGAGCTGCAACTGCCCGTCGAAGGCATCCCGGCAGGCTATCAGTTCCCTGACGGACGATGCGTGATGTTTCTGTTGCAGGGAGTAGAGCGTATTCAGACGGCTGTTCACCCATTCCATGCGTTCCGGGCTATATTCAATATCTTCCTTCAAGACGTCTATCTCCAAACTCAAATCATGCAGGTCGATGTAGGCCGAGCGCAGTCTCCCGGCATATTCCTTCGCTTTCTGGAAACAGGCTTCCAGTCCTGCCATGGCCGAAATGGACTCTTTCATCATCCGGATCATGCTCTGTTCGTCTCCGTTCAGGAGCGAGGCGACTTTGTAGAGCGCCAGTTTGATTTCTTCCGCATGAGTCAGCGTGTCCCATTCCTGTTCCAGTTCCGCCTGTTCGTTTTCGGCCAGGTGTGCAGCCTTTAATTCTTCAAACTGAAAACGAAGATACTCTTCTTCCTCTTTCGCCTTCGCCGCTTTTTCCGTAAGTCCGGTCAACTGCGCCGACAGCGAATGATAACGGTTATAGGTTTCCCTATATGTTTTTAACAGGGTTTCCGTTTGGGACATGACGTCCACAACGTTCAGTTGAAAATACGTATCGGCCAACAACAGGTTCTGATGCTGCGAATGGACGTCGATTAACCTGTCGCCCAAGGATTTTATGACGGAAAGCGCCGTTGGGGTATCGTTGACGAAAGCGCGCGATTTGCCGGAACTCAGCACTTCGCGGCGCAGGATGCAATTTCGGGCGTCGTATTCCAGATCATGTTCGGCGAAAAATCCTTCCAGCTGATAGGCCGACAGGTCGAATGTCGCTTCAACGACGCATTTCTCCGCATGAGCCTGGATGCTTTTACTGTCTACCCGCTGCCCCAGCACCAGGGACAGGGCGCCCAGAATAATCGATTTCCCGGCGCCGGTTTCGCCCGTCATCACGGAAAAACCGTCTTCAAACCGGATGTTCAGATGGTCTATCAGGACAAAATTACGTATGGAGAGGGATTTCAGCATACCTTATCTTTTTAATGGCTCCAGCCGGCTGGTTTCCGTCGGGTATAGATTCGAGAGCGCTTTAAGCCCTTCCTGTTTTTCCTGCGTCGTTGCCTTGGAATAAATCGCTACTATTTCATCCAGTTTGGCGTCGGAAAACAGTTGCAGGAGAACGGAATTGGGTCTGGCGCTTTTCAAGGTGAGCAGCATCGGCAGGAGGGCGATTATATTGGTGCGTCCGCGGTCGGCGTTTGCCGCCATTTCGTCCAATCCTTTCCGGTGATAGTCGTACCAGAACTGACGGAAGCCTTCGCCGTTGTTTTCGGTCAGCGCCGTTGCCAGTGCATGGCGGTTGCGGTCGCTGTCAAACGCTTTCCAGCCCGTCCATGCCATTTGCGACTGCGCCAGGGTGACAATATGCTGCGCCTCCTGCAGAAACGCACTTCCGCCCATGGGCGAAAAACTGTCGAAATCCAGCCCCAGAATCGTATAAATATAGAAGACGATGGTCGCCGTCAGATTGGTATTCAATACGTTTTCCGTATATTCCAGCGGCTCGAACTCGGTGTAGTCAAAATCAAACTGCGTATCGCGGAAATTGAATACCGTAGTCGTGTACGTTGAATTATATACCGGCCGGCGCGCCTGAATCTGTATCTCTCCCTTGAAATGGTTGTCCTGCATTTCATTCAAGATGATCGTGAATGTACAGTCAATGCGTTCGTTTTGTGCAAACGTGGCGGTCGTCCATTTCTTGTTGTTGATAAATTCGGTCAGCGCCGTTTGCAAAGTCGTAAATATTTGCTTGTTGGAACCCTGTATTTTGTCGCTGTTGATGGTAAGACGGGCGTTCAGCTCGGCTGTCTGCGCCGCCATCGTCATCACCGCGAGGGCTAATGTCCCTGAAAATAGCCATTTTCTGCTCATGATGCCTTATTTTAATAAAGTGACCAATTTGGCTACAATATCCGTAGCCACGTCCCGCTTGTTTTTCAGGGGAATGGACGTCATTTCCCCTTCCCGGTCCATCATGACGACTTGATTCGTGTCGTGCCTGAAACCGGCGCCTTCGTCCTGCAACGAATTTAGCACAATCATGTCCAGATTTTTACGTTTCAGCTTCTCTCTGGCATGAACGATGCCGTTATCCGTTTCCAGCGCAAAACCCACTATCACCTGACCGGCGCGTTTCCTTTTGCCCAGCGTGGCCGCAATGTCTTCATTTCGCACTAAAGACAGCGTCAGCCGTTCGTTTCCTTCGCGTTTGATCTTGCTTTCCTGAGGCGTTTCAGGCCGGTAATCGGCTACTGCGGCGCAGAGAATCGCGGCATCCATCTTCGGGAAAAGATCCGCAGCCGCCACATGCATTTCGCTGGCCGATTCTACATCCGTCCGCCGGATAAACGGATGCGTTGCCTGCAACGAAACAGGCCCCGCAATCAATTCCACCTCGGCGCCTCTGCAGGCACACGCCTGCGCCAGGGCAAAACCCATCTTACCGGAAGAGTAATTACCTATAAAACGTACAGGATCTATCTTTTCATAGGTTGGCCCGGCCGTTATCAGTATTTTTTTGTTTCGCAGGTCGTCGCGGGAGGCAAAAAAATCTTCCAGGATGCCGACAATTTGCTCCGGTTCTTCCATCCGTCCTTTTCCGACTAAATGACTGGCCAGTTCGCCCTCCGCCGGTTCGATGACCCGATTGCCGAACGAACGCAGGCGCTCCAGGTTCTGCCGCGTAGTTGAATGCGCATACATGTCCAAATCCATGGCCGGCGCAACAAATACCGGCGCCTTGCAGGAAAGGTAGGTCGTGATCAGCATGTTGTCCGCGATACCGTTTGCCATTTTCCCGATGGTCGAAGCCGTGGCCGGCGCAATCAATAACGCATCAGCCCACAGACCCAAATCGACATGGCTGTGCCACGAACCGTCGCGATGGGAGAAAAATTCACTGATAACCGGTTTGCCGCTCAGGGCAGAAAGCGTCAGCGGCGTAATAAATTCTTTGGCGGCGGGCGTCATCACTACCTGTACCTCAGCGCCTTTTTTTATGAAGATACGAAGCAGTATCGCCGCCTTGTATGCTGCGATACTGCCTGTGATGCCCAGTATGATTTGCTTGCCTTTCATCCAATGTTCATTTCCGGTATACCCGGAGAGCGTTCCTTATTTTTTCCCCGTATATCCGCGTAAGCGTATCTCTGTCAAAACCTTTTTGGTATGCAACGAAAAATCGCCGTTCATCACCCACGTATAATAGGACGGATCGCTGTTCAGGACTTCCGTCACCAACCGTCCCTTGTATTTGCCGAAATTGATGACTTCCTCCTTTTTACTGTTGTAGATGATTCGTCCGGCAAAATCCACGTTGTTCGTGAAGCTTGAAAATTCGGAAAGGTATTTAATGTCATTCTGTAAATCCGGGTATTTATCCAACTGAGCCTTCAACACCTCATACGTCGCTTTGGTATCGCTTTCGGCGCTGTGTGCATGGTTGAGATCTTCGTTACAGTAAAATTTGTAAGCTGCTGCAAGCGTACGCTGTTCCATTTTATGGAAGATGGTTTGCACGTCCACAAATTTCCTTTTGTTCAAGTCAATATCCACGTCGGCACGCAGAAATTCCTCCGCCAGCAACGGAATGTCGAACCGGTTTGAGTTGAATCCTGCCAAATCGCAACCCTCAATCAAGGCGGCTAAAGATTTGGCAATGATTTTAAACGTCGGGCAATCCTTTACGTCTTCGTCCTTGATTCCGTGTATTTTGGTTGTTTCAGGCGGTATCGGTATTTCCGGATTGATTCGCCGCGTCCGGCTTTGTTCTTTGCCGCCGGGAAGAATCTTCAATATGGAGATTTCAACAATCCGGTCTTTGCTGATATTGATTCCCGTGGTCTCCAGATCAAAGAATACCAGCGGATTTACTAAATTCAACTGCATCGCTTTCCGGTTCTTAATCGTTCAACATCATCGGCATGAGCAGCATCAACAAATCTTCATTTTCCTCGTTTTCAACAGGCACGATGATGCCGGCACGGGAAGGGTCGGCCAAAGCCAGCACAACTTCGCTTGCGCTGATATTGTCCAGTATTTCAATCAGGAACGTCGCTTTGAAACCGATACTTAATTCTTCGCCCTCGTATTGACAAAGGATTTTTTCTTCGGCCGAGGTCGAAAAATCAATGTCCTGGGCAGAAACGACGATCCGGTTTCCGTTCACTTGCAACTTCACCAGACTGCTTGCCGGATTGGAAAAAACGGATACCCGTTCCAGTGCATTCAGGAGTGGAAGACGCTCGATCGTCACCCTGTTCGGGTTTTCCTGCGGAATCACGCTGTTGTAATTCGGGTAACGGCCTTCGATCAAACGGCATACCATCTCAAAGCTTTCCGTAGCGACATAAGCGTTGTTTTCGTCAAACTGGATTTTGACAGGGGCATCACTTTTGGGAAGCAGACCTTTCAACAGGTTGGCCGGTTTTTTCGGCAGAATAAACGACGCACGACCTTCCGAATGGACGGCGTTGTTACACAACCTGACCAGTTTGTGTCCGTCGGAGGCAACGAACGTCAGGGAATTGGTTTGAATGTCGAAATAAACACCATTCATGACCGGTCGGAGTTCGTCTTCCGCCGCGGCAAACAGCGCGCGAGCGATGCCATTCAGCAGCACCTGTGATTCCAGTGTAATGGAAGTATAGGTGTCTGCCAACGCCTTCTGCTGGGGATAGGTATCTCCCCTCTGTCCGATAAAATTGTATTTGCCATTCTCGAAATAAATGAAGATCTCCATGTTTTCATCATTGATATCGAACGTCAGAGGTTGTTCAGGCAGCTTTTTCAACGGCTCCAGCAACATCTTTGCTGAAATGGCAAAGAGACCGGAACCTTGGGTATTCATCACTTTTACGCTGGTGATCAGACGGGTTTCCACGTCCGATGCAATGATGGTCAGTTTGTTTTCCTCCAGCCGGAACAGAAAACAGTCCAGTACAGGCAGCGTGTTCTTGGTTGCGATCACTTTGCTGATAGATTGCAGGCGCGACATAAGCGCCGAACTTGATACGTCAAATTTCATATAAATCTAATTTTCTATTGTTTATTATTTTATCATTTCGTTTTGAATCGAGCAAAAGTAGTCATTTTTTCCCATCCAATTGCGCGAATTTGCAAAAAAGCTGTAGCATCCGCACCCAAATTATACTGCACGCAGCATTGTTTTCTATTTCGGTAGTTCAAGATTTCAATTCGGTAGCTACCGATTTCAATTTGGTAGCTACCGATTCCTGGCTGGTAGCTACCAATTTCAGTTTGGTAGCTACCGGTTCCTGGCTGGTAGCTACCAATTTCAGTTTGGTAGCTACCAGCTTCGGGCTGGTAGTTCAAGATTTCGGTTTGGTAGCTACCAATTTCGGGCCGGTAGTTCAAGATTTCGGTTTGGTAGCTACCGATTTCGGGCCGGTAGCTCTGAAATTCTGTTCGGGGACTGAAAGGATGCGATGGAAGTCAACTGCTCCTGAGTAATATTTCCCTTATTACCGAAATAATCTGTTTGCAG
>JAITAY010000368.1 GCA_031283915.1 Tannerella sp. | reverse complement strand
GGCAGGGGCAGGACCGTATCCTGTTTTTGGCCGGTTCTCCCTATGCGCTCCCCTTTTCATATGTCCGCCTGAAAGCCGGAACAAACGTATTTGACGCCGTCAATCATATTCGCCGTACGGTGGCAAATATTGATCCGGCTTTCCCCGTCGATCCGGAATTTTACGACGATGTATACCATCATTTGTATTTAAAGGAAATAAATCTGAACCGGAATATTTCTCTGATGAGCCTTTTGGCCGTTATTATTTCCATCATCGGGATATTCGGTCTGATATTGCTGGAAACTCAATACCGCCGCAAGGAGATCGGGATACGCAAAGTATTCGGTTCGACGAGCGCCGAAATCCTGTCGCTGTTTAACAGGACTTACATCCGCATACTGTGTATCGGCTTCGTATTGGCGACGCCGGTAACTTACTATGGCGTGAGTCGGTGGCTGGAAAACTTTGCCTATAAGACGCCGATGGACTGGTGGGTATATCTGCTGGCGTTCGCAGCCGTAATGGCGCTGACCGCTGCAACCGTTACTTTCCAGAACTGGCGGGCTGCCGTAATGAATCCCGTCGACAGCATCAAAACGGAATAAGGACGAATTAATAAAATAAATATAAACAAATCAGTGCACTCTCAAACGGTGCACATAAAAAAACAGAAAGTCATGATTAAGATTGAAAATTTAAAGAAAGTATTTCGCACGGAAGAAATTGAAACCGTAGCGCTGAACGAAGTATCGCTGGAAGTCGGCGAAGGTGAATTTATTGCCGTCATGGGTCCGTCGGGCTGCGGCAAGTCTACGCTGTTGAACATTCTCGGCCTGCTGGACAATCCGACGTCGGGGACGTATTACCTGGCCGGGCAGGAAGTAGGCCACCTGAAAGAAAAAGACCGTACGCAGGCGCGTAAGGGTAACATCGGCTTCGTGTTTCAGAGCTTCAACCTGATCGAAGAGATGAGCGTCTCCGAAAACGTGGAATTGCCGCTGGTCTATATGAAAGTCGGTAAGCAGGAACGCAGAAGACGTGTGGAGGAGGCTTTGAAGCGTATGAACATCAGTCACCGCGCCAAACATTTCCCGAACCAGCTGTCCGGCGGGCAGCAGCAGCGTGTGGCCATCGCCCGCGCCGTCGTTGCCAATCCCAAACTGATCCTGGCCGACGAGCCGACCGGTAACCTGGATTCCAAAAACGGACACGACGTGATGGACCTGCTCTCGGAATTGAACAAAGAGGGCACGACTATTGTGATGGTGACGCACTCGCGGCACGACGCTTCGTTTGCACACCGGATCGTGAATCTGTTCGACGGCCAGATCGTAGTGGAAGTGCAAAGCAAGATGTAACGCGGACGATAAACGGTGAACTGTGAAAAAATATCCTTCACAGTTCATCGTCTTATCCATTCCTTCCATGTCGTAAAATCGCCTTTCTGAAGTCCCCCATCTTCTGAAAGGCTGCCGAGTAAATACCTTTTTTTAGAAAATCATACTGAAGACCGTCATTCCGTCTCCGGAGACGGAATGTTGCAGTTTGCCGCCGTGCAGGCGCATGATGTATCGTGAGACGCTAAGCCCGACGCCCGACCCCGAAGGTTTGGTGGTAAAAAACGGGATGAAGATATGCGGCAGTATATCCGGCGGGATCGGATTGCCGCTGTTGGCGACGTGGACGCAGCACGGCCTGTCCGGAGCCTGCCTGCCGGCAGAGAGGATGATTCTTCCTCCTTTGTCCGGCTCGACGGCTTCGATGGCGTTTTTTACCAGGTTGATAAGCGTCTGCGACACCAGGTTTTCGTCGGCAAAGAGGATGAACGGTTCGGAATCAGGGAATGAGACCGTGAGGTCGATGTTTTTCTTCCGGATCGCTGTCTCATGCAGTTTGACGGTTTTCTCTACGAGGGCGTTCAGGCTGAAGTTTTGTTTTTTCGGTTTGGGGACTGCCGTAAATTTACGGTACGATTCGACAAACGACGATAATCCGGAAGCAGTCGTGTTGATGGTTTCAAACGCTTCGAGGGTGTTTTGTTTTAGATACTTTGCAGAGGCCGTCGGATGTCGGTATCGGGAAAGCATGGTTTCGCTCAGGGAGGTGATCGGCGCTACGGAATTCATGATTTCGTGCGTCATCACGCGGATAAGGCGAACCCACGATTCGATTTCTTTCATCTCAAGTTCGTTCCCGATGTTGTTCATTGAGATGATACGCATCAATCCGCGTTTGAGCATGAGTTGTGATGTTTGCAGACTGATTTGCATTTCTTCGCGTTCGGTTGTAAGCGTAATTTGAATATTGTCGCCCGCTTTCAGCCGGTGGAACAGTCGGGGATACGTTTCGTTGACCGTTTGTAATTGATCGATATGTGAGAAGACGGAAAAGCCAAGCATGTTCAGCGCCGTTTGATTTGCACGTTGCACAATGCCGCGGTCATTGATAATAATGATTCCTGTCGAGACGTTTTCAAGGATCAGGCTCAGGAAATTTTCATTTTCAATCACCTCATTGCGGGCTTTTATCAGTATATCTTTGATACGGTTCATCATCCGGTTCATTTCTTTCTCACGCAGCGAAAGTTTTGTTTCCGAGAAATGAAACGAATAATCGCCGTTTTCCAGCGCGTTGAGCAGGAAATTGAAGTTTTGATTATAACGTTTGTAGCATTTCCCCAGCTTTGAAAAACAGAAGATAATCGACATAATGCCCGAAGCTGCATACAGATACTTTGCAGCGATGACGAAAAACGCCGTACAGGCGACTGCCGCAACGAGCAGTGCGGTATAGAGATAGAGTCTGTATTGAATGGATTTAAACAAAGCGGCGATGTGTTTTTATGCGGTTGAATAATCAGTCGGTATTTGTCAAATGATATTTTCTCATTTTGTTGTACAGCGTCGGCCGTGTGACATCCAGTTCCGCCGCTACGGCAGAGAGGTTATTACGGTTTCGTTTCAGAGCGTTTTGGATCAGTATTTTTTCGGCCTCTTCGAGCGTCATGTTATCCAGTTTGACATTCGCCGGATTCGCTGCCGGGTTTAGATGGAGATCGTTGATTTGAAGGATATCCGTTTCCGACAGGATGACGGTTTTCTCCACCGTATGCTGCAGCTCGCGGATGTTGCCCGGCCAGTGATATGCTTGCAGCCTGTTGAGGGTGGCGGGTGAAAAGGAGAGACCTTTTTTGTTGTATTTCCGGGCATATTTTTCCAGGAAAAATTCGGCCAGCGGCTGAATGTCGTCTTTCCGTTCCCGCAGAGGCGGAATTTCTATACGTATGGTATTGATGCGGTACAGCAGGTCTTCGCGAAATTCGCCTTTTCCTGCCGATTCGTGCAGGTCGCGGTTGGTAGCGCAAATAAGTCGGATGTCGACGGGGATGGGTTTGTTACCGCCTACCCGTACGATTTGCCGCGATTGCAGGGCGTTCAGCAGTTTTGCCTGCAGTGGGTAGGAGAGGTTTCCTATTTCATCGAGGAACAGAGTGCCGTGGTTCGCCGCTTCGAATTTGCCGATACGGTCGGTCTTCGCGTCGGTGAATGAGCCTTTTACATGTCCGAACAGTTCGCTTTCGAAGAGTGATTCCGTGATAGCGCCCATATCGACTGTTATCAGGACTTCTTTATTACGGGAAGAAAGCCGTTGTATTTCGCGTGCAATCACTTCTTTGCCCGTTCCGTTTTCGCCGGTTATCAGTATGTTTGCATCTGTCCGGGCAACCTTTTCGATCATCAGGCGCAAGTTGCGGACGGCCTCGGAGACGCCCCAGCAAACTGCCTGTTCCCGGTTCAGTTCGCCGTTTAAGACGCTTTGCCGTTCACGCAATCGCCTGACGTCGTTACGCGATTCCCGTAGCGAATAAGCCGCCTGCAGGGTTGCGATCAATTTGGCATTGTCCCAGGGCTTGACCACAAAATCGGTAGCCCCCAGCTTCAGAGCCTTTACCGCCAGGTCGATATCGGCATAAGCCGTAAACAGAACGACCGGCAGCTCTGCATCCTGTTTTTTTATCTCCGAAAGCCAGTACAGCCCTTCGTTCCCACTGTTGATGCCTGCGGAAAAATTCATGTCCAGCAGGACAATATCCGGCGTCGTTCTCCTGAACAGCGCGCGAATCTGTTCGGGCGACGAGAGAAGCGTAATGGATTCAAAATAATTTTCCAGCAGGATTCGTAACGCCGTCAATACATTCTTATTATCATCAACAATCAGGATGCTGCCTCGTTTCATAGCCTGAAGTTATTTATTGCAAAACATTTCCACGGGGAAGATTCCCTGATATTCCTTGAGATATCTTCCCGGATATGTTCCCGGAAATCTTCCCGGATGTGGGCTGTTAATTTCATCATTGCGCCTCGTTTCGTGTGTCCCCGGCCCGCCGGAGAACGCAACTTGTCTGTCCGGAGCGAATGTTTTTGCTTTGCCTCGTTGTGCTCTGTACCGGTTTCATCTTTTGTCAATTCCTGATACTTTTTCATCTTGTTGCGTGATTCCGCCGAACTGACGACCGTCGTCATAGTCATAAAGTTTTTATGTAGATTACGAATGACAAATGTAAGGCATTTTTCCATATAATCAAATTAATCATCCGTCAGGCGTCAGGTTAAATCTTTTTTTGAGGTGCTGTGAGAAATATCCGGCCCTTCGATAGAGGAAGAAATCTTAGCCTTTCAATCCGCAGTTTTTGTGTAAATGCCGGATAATTCATTCTACATCAGCGCTTTGTTTTTTGATAATTACCATGTTGCGGATTTTGAAGATATAAATAAAGTGTAACATATGACATCATGTACGCCGGAGAAACCATTATATACCGTTTGCTTCGCATCCGCTTATTATACCCCACAAACACGCTTATCGTGCTTTACTTCTCACCGGTTTGAGAACTTGCCTCCAGAGCGGCAAGTCTGGCAAGAAGAGCTTCCTTTTCCGCACGTTCACGGGCAAGAGCGGCATCCTTTTCTGCAAGGGCAGCTTTATTTTCGGCAAGGGCGGCTTTATTTTCGGCAAGGGCGGCTTCCTTTTCCGCAAGAGCAGCTTTATTCTCGGCAAGGGCTGTTTCCTTTTCTGCAAGGGCTGCTTTATTTTCCGCAAGGGCTGTTTCCTTTTCTACAAGGGCTGTTTCCTTTTCTACAAGGGCGGCCTCCTTTTTCGCAAGAGCAGCCTCTTTTTCGGCAATAATCAAGTCCTTTTTCTGTTCTTCGATGCGAAAATGTTCCGTGACGTCGTCTTCCATCTCCATTGCTTCACGTACCTCCCTGTCGGCGACGGCCTGCTGCAAGCGACGAACGATGGGACGGTATTCGTCAGGGAAACGCTCTACATGCAAATTCAGGATGTGGTGGTCGT